>VGJG01000094.1 GCA_016867615.1 Candidatus Aminicenantota bacterium
GCGGAAGAACCTGCGCGCCCGGCGGGTGTGGAACCAGCCGATCCAGCAGGAGCCCAGGCCCAGCTCCGCGGCCCGCAAGACCAGGTGCTCGCCGGCGATGCCGATGTCGATCAGCTGGAACGAAATGCCCTGAAGCTGCCGGCCCAGGGCGTGGGTCCGGAATTCGGTGCGTGACAGGATGAGGATGAGCGCCGGGGCGCGCTCGGCGAAACGTGTGCGGCCGTAGAGGCCGCTGAACGCCTCCCGGCAGAACCGGGCCTTGACCTCCGGGTCGTCGATGACCAGAAACCTCCAGGGTTGGGCGTTCTCCGCGGAGGGGGCCAGCCGGGCCGCTTCGAGACAGGAGAGGATCATATCCCTCTCCAGGGGCGTGTCCAGAAACCGGCGGATGCTCCGCCGGCGGCCGATGATCCGCAGGAGGGGCGAGTCCTCCCCGTGAGTTCTTTGCATGGGCAGCTCTCTCTCGGAAGTATTGTAGGTTTAATCGTCGCTCCCTTCAACACCCTTCCCCAACCTCCCCCGGAAGAGGCCCCGGTTTGCCAACCGCGGGCCGCTTCTGTTATAGTGAACCCGCGTTCCAGCCGGGGCGCAGAACTAATCTTTGTCAGGAGAGATCGGAAATGAAAAAATACGCCGTGTTCGTGTGTTCCCTGATCCTGCTTCTGTCCGCCTTCTGGGCCTGCAAGCCCAAGGCGGGCGGAGTGGCCTCCAAGGCCCAGGACCTCTTCTCTCTCCTCCCCGAGGACGTTCAGGGCGTCATCGCCGTCAACGTCGTCGAGGGCATGAAGATCGAGACCGTGGCCGAGTTCATGAAGAAGGCCCAGGAGGAGGGGGAGTTCAAGGAGTTCGTCGAAAAAACGGGCATCGACCCCACGAAAGACATCCGTTTCCTGGCCGTCGGGCTGAAGATGGGCGGCGAGAAAAAGCAGCAGGGCGTGGGCGTCGTCAACCTCAGCTACGACAAAGAAGCGCTCCTGGCGGCCATGAGGAAGGACGGGGATGTCGGGGAGGCCGAATACAACGGAGTGACGATCTATTCCCCGCCCCGCGATGACGTCGATGAGGAAGAGATGCGCCTCGCCTTCCTGGACGAAGCCAACATCGTCGCCGGCTCGCCCGGCCTGGTCGAGGCGGCCGTCGACGTCTTCCAGGGCCGGAAGAAGAACGCATTCGCCAGCGCCGGGCTGAAGCCGCTGATCAAGGAAGCGAAAAAAGACTCCCTGGTCTGGGGCGCCGTCCTCATCCCCCCCGAAGCCCTGAAGGAAACCTCGGGACAGGTCCCGATGTTGGGCAGCGTGGATGCGGTGCAATCCGTCCTCCTGTCTTTCGATTACCGGGACAAGAACATCCTCCTGGAGTTCAAGGGCAAAGGCACGGACGAGGCCAAGCTCAAACAGGTCGCGGACATGCTCAACGGGCTGAAGGCCTTCGGGGGCATGCTGGCCGCGGAGAAGCCCGAGTTCGGCGAGCTCATGAGCAAGATCGAGGTCACCTCGGGCAAGGACCACGTCACGATCGCCGCCGTCCTCCCCGAGGACCTCATCAAGAAGCTGGCCGCGGCGGCGGAGGATATCCTCCCCAAGACGGATCCGGAGACTGCCGAGGAGCCGACCGAGGAAGACCTGTCCGAAGAAGATCAGTACGAGCAGCCCGGTTCGTTCTAGGCCCGCGGCTTCGGGTTCAAAGATCCGTCCCGGCGGCGGCCCGCGCCGGAAGGCCTCAGTCCGCGGACACGTATTCTTTGCGGCTGAAGACGACCAGAGCCGCGGCCAGAAAGACCGCCGTCAGCCCCGCGAGCACCAGGACCGAGAGAAGCGGGGGGCTGGGCTCGAGCCTCAATTGCAGAAAAGAAAACGCCTGGCCGGGCGGCTGAGGGATGAGCGATTTGACGTAATGAGCGATGGCCAGCTTCTGGGTCAGACCGGGGAAATAAGCGACCACGTTCTCCCAGCCGAAGCAGAAAAGCAGCCCGAAGAACACCGCCCTCTTGACGAACGTCCCCAGGAACGTGAACAGGGCCAGGTAACAGAGCAGGCTGAGGTCCAGGACGGCCATATCCCTCAGCACGGTCAGCCATTCCGCGGGGTCGCCGGCTCGTTCAAAGCGCAAGACGAGGAAGGAGGCCAGGAGCCCGACGTTCATCATCAACAAGCCCAGCGCCGCCGAGGCCGCGAATTTTCCCAGGATCAGCGACGGACGCGGCAGCGGCCGGGCGAGAAGATAGGACAGGGTCCGGCCCTCCACTTCCTCCATGACGATCGCCGTCCCGTAGAAGAGGGCGATCATCAGCACCAGGAACTGGACATAAACGGGCAGCACGACGTTGGAATAATAAAACACGCTTGAAAACCCGCGCGGGGAGGGAGACAGGACGGGCCGCAGCCTGATCAGCACGGCCAGCAGCAGGGGAACGAGGCTGAGGACGAAAAAGGCTTTCGTCCGCTTGGACCTTCCCCCCAGCCCGAGGAAGAAGACCGCCACGCGTCCCGCGGCTCTCATCTCATCTCCCCACCAGGTAGTCGAACACGGCCTGGAGGTTGTCGTCCGGAGAGGAGATCTCCTCGACCTCCAGGTCGAGCTCCACGATCAGGGAAGGCAGGCGGCCGAAGAACACGTCCCGGTTTCCGGTCTCCAGGGTCAGGAGGCCTTCGGCACCGACCTGGACTTTGAGGACATAGGGCTCCCGGACCAGGCGGGCGGCCAGGTCCCTGGGCCGGTCGCACTTCAGGGCGACGACATGGGGATGGGCGTCGATCAAGTCCCGGATGCCGTGGATATCGCCCGCGGCCAGGATCTTCCCCTGGTGGATGAGGACGATGTCCCGGGTCAGGGCTTCGACTTCCGGCAGGACATGGCTGGAGACGAGCACGGTTTTGTTCCCGGCCCTGAAATTTTTAATGAGCCCGATGATCTTGCGCTTGCCCAGCGGGTCGAGCCCGCTCAAAGGCTCGTCCAGGATGAGGATGTCCGGGTCGTGGCCCAGGGCCTGGGCGACCTTCAGCCTCTGGCGCATGCCCCGGCTGTAGCCGCGGATAAGCCGGTCCTTATCCTCGACAAGATCCACCAGGGCCAGGGCCGCCTCCGTCCGGCGCGCCGATTCCGCGGCGGTAAAGCCGTGGAGGCGCATCAGCCCCCACAGAAACTGCCGGCCCGTCGTGTCCTCGTAGAAGCTGTCGTGCTCGGGACAGTAGCCGATCTTCCTGAACAGCCCGGGGTTGTTCCAAACGCTCTGCCCGCTGACCCGGACCCGGCCCAAGCTGGGCTTGAGCTGGCCGGTGAGGAGCTTCATGAGCGTCGATTTCCCCGCCCCGTTGGGTCCCAGGAGGCCCGTGACTCCCGGCCGGACCTCGAGGCTGACCTCGCTCAGTCCGAGGATGTTCCCGTACCACTTGGACAGCTTGAAAGTCTGGAGGACGGGCGTCATCTGATGACCGCCACCTCACGGATTTTTCGGTGAAGCACCCAGGCTCCCAGGGCGGCGCCCGCGGCCAGGATCAGGGCGGAATAGACCCAGGGGGCATCCAGCGAGGGCTTCACTGCGAACAGGGCCGAGGCGACCTGCTTGAGGTTGTTCTTCACCGACAAGAGGCCGAAGCCGGGGCTGCGGAAAACGCCCCTCAGGACTTCGGACAGGACGTCCGAGAAGACGTAGACGCCGAAGATGAGCAGGGAGGCCGTCCTCCTGTTCCTGCTCAGGGACGAAAGAAGCAGGCTGTAAGAGGCGAAAAACGCCGCGGCCAGGGCGGAGTAGAGAAGGATCGAGAGCGGCAGGAGCGGATGATCGCGCAGGAGAGCGAGGCTGCCGCTGAAGACCAGGTCGAAGAGAACGAGGATCCAGCCGGGCACGAGCGTCAGGAGCAAGACGAAGAATGCGGCCACGGCCGCCTTGCCCAGGACATAATCCCGCTTGGCCAGCGGCCGGGCGAAATAGAGCTGCAGGGCGTTGTGCTTCAGGTCGTCGGCCACCAAGCCGGCGGCGCAAAAGACCAGGACGATGACGGTCATGAACATCAAAAAGTCTGCGGTCAGGTACCTGAGGAAATACACGGGCTGCACGTCGAGCGGCAGGGAGTCTTGCTTGATGATCCCCCGGAAGTCCTGGAGCCTCTCGGAGAGATAGATGCCCGCCAGGAAGACGAAGGCCGGCAGAAAGGAAAGGCTGAAGGCGAACTTGAAGAATTTCCGCCTGAAGGCCAGGCGGATCCCCAGCCTGGCGATCGGCCGCCAAGGCCTCATCGGCTCGAGGAATGTCCCGTCCCAGTGATGATAGCCCTTCTCCCGGATGCTCATGCCTCCCCCCCCACCGTCCGGGCGAAAAGATCCTCCAGAGAAGTCCGGCTTCGGAAAAAGTGCCTGACTTGAATGTTCTCCTCGGCCGCGAGTCTGAAAATCGCCTTCTTTTCCAGGCCGACGGGCACGAACACCCTCAGGAGCCCGTCCTCGGTCTCCTCGATGCGGCAGCCCAAACCGGCGAGCTTTTCCAGATACTCCCGGCGCCGTCCCTTGACCCTCAGCTCGTAGAGGTTGAAATGTTCCTGCCTCAAATCGGCCAGAAGACCCTGGGCGGCCACGCGCCCTTTGTTCAAAATGACCACCCGGGAGCATGACGATTCGATATCCGACAAGACATGGGAAGAGATGACGACCTGGATGTTCTTGTTGGAGGCGATGTCGGCGATGAGCTCCAGAATGTCCTGGCGGCCGCGCGGGTCGAGGTTGGCGGTCGGCTCGTCGAGAAAAAGGAGCCGGGGGTCGTGGACCAGGGCCTGGGCCAGCTTGAGCCTCTGCTTCATGCCCCCGGAATAGGTGTCCAGAAGCCTGTAGCGGGATTCTCCCAGCCCGACATAGAACAGCACCTCATGCGCCCGTTTCATGGCTTCCTGCCGGGGCATGCCGGACAGCTCTCCGAGGTGGGAGGTGAAGGTCACGGCGTCCATGCCCGGCAGGAGGCAGTCGTCCTCGGGCATGTATCCGACGCGGCGGCGGATCTGCGCCTGTTCCCGGACGATGTCGTAGCCCAGGACCCGTCCGCCTCCGGTATCCGGCCTGAGGAAGCCGAGCAGGATGCGCAGCAGAGTGCTCTTGCCGGCTCCGTTGGGACCGAGCAGTCCCGTCGCCCCCCGGCCCAGGGCGAAGCTCACTCCCCGCAGGGCCTCGACCCGTCCGTACCGGAAGCCGATGTCCCTGAGCTCGATGCTGACCGGATCCTCGGAACCCATCTCTCTCTCCCCGGCTCCTACCATAACCCTTTTCGGGCCTTCAGCTCAAGTCGAACGCCCCGGCCGCGGCCGAGACGCCTGCCGGGTGCGGACGACGGAGCCACGCCCGAAAACGATGGCCTCGTAAGCTCTGCGGACCCGGTCCCAGTTCTCCTCCCGGTCGAGGGACCAGAAGCGGCCCATGACCGTCACCAGCCGGCCGCATCCCAGACGGAGACACTCCTCCTCGACCTTTTCCACGTAGACCGCTCCGCTCTCGGGCAATTCGCCGCGCCGGCCGATGAAGCCGTGGACGAACACCCGCTCCAGGCCCCGGTCGCGCGCCAGTCGGAGAAGGGCGAAGAGATGGCGGAGCGTGCCGTGAGAGCTGTAGTGCGAGACGATGCCCATGAGATGCAGGGCCCGTTGGCGGCGAAGGACGCCGTCCATGACCTCCCCGAGCACGGGGTTGGAGGCGAAGCGACCGTCCTCCAGGGCCCGGTCGATGCGGACGCGGTCCAGGGGCACGCGGCGCCCGGCGCCGAGGTGCATATGGCCCGCCTCCGAGTTGCCCACCGTTCCCGCCGGAAGGCCCACGGCCTCGCCCGAGGCATCGAGCAGCGCATGGGGATAAAGGGACCACAGGCGGTCGAAGTTCGGCGTGCGGGCCTGGGCGATCATGTTGCCCCGCTCTTCCTCCCTCATCCCCCAACCGTCGAGGATCAGAAGCAGGACCCGGGACCGTCCGGCCGGCTTTTCCGCACCCCCTTCCACGAGGCTTTTCCCGGTCATCTCTCCGGGGGCGGGAATACCCATAAGGCCCAAGACGGTCGGGGCGGCGTCGGCCAGCTCTCCGACTGAGGAAAGCCGCACGACCTCCGGCCGGGGGAAGCGAAAGTCGGCCAGGAGGAACGGAACGCGGCTGCGGGTGTGTCCGGTGTTGACCGAGCCGTCGTCATAGAGCCAGTCTTCGACCGTGCCGTGATCGGCGGTGACGACGAGCGTCGCTCCCCCGGCGGCGGCCGCCTCGGCAGCCCGGCCGAGGACGCCGTCCACGGCTTCCACGGCGGCCAGCACGGCTTCCCGGTTGTCGAGATGCCCCACCACATCCACGTTGGCCAGGTTGGCGACGATGAGGTCGGCGTCTTGATCCTCGAGCGCATTCCTGATCTCCCGTCCGACTTCCGCGGCGCTCATCTCCGGCCGCAGGGCATAGGAGACGTCCCCGGACGGAGAGGGCACGACGACCCTGCGCTCCCCGGGAAAGGGCGCTTCTTGCTTGCCGTTGAGGAAAAAACCGACATGCGCGGCCTTCTCCGACTCGGAGATCTTGACCACCCGCCGTCCGGTCCGGGTGATGACTTCGGTCAGCGTCAACCGCAGCCGCTCCGGGGGGGGGAAGGCCACCTTGACCCTGAGATGCGAAGCGTATTCGATCAGGGTGACGAAATCGAGGCTCAGCCTCTTCACCGGAAAATGGGGGAAGCCCTCTTCGGTCAGGCTGCGGGTGAGCTCGAC
>VGJG01000095.1 GCA_016867615.1 Candidatus Aminicenantota bacterium
GGAGCATCCGACATCATCAACGTCACCTCCCTGTCCGGCTATCAGTGGACCAAGCCCGGTAAGCTTTTCCAGTACGTCCTCGCCGGCGCCGGCTATGGCCGCAACATGGACTTCGGCGGGAACAAGTTCTGGGAACTGTGGGTCGGCCTCTTCCAGGCCCAGTTCAAGAACTTCTGGAACACGGAAATCATGCTGGCCTACAACCCCGAGGCCATGAGCAAGACCCTGACCCGCGGCGGTCCGCTGGTGGCCGTTCCCCCCGGATACCAGGTCAATTTCAGTTTGTCCACGGACAGCCGCAAGCCGGTCGTCCTGAGCGGCTATGCCTCGACGTACCAGCGGCCGGGGAAGAGCTCTGATTGGAGCGCGAACTTCTCCGCACGCTGGAAACCCCTGCCCACGATCACCTTGTCCGTCGGCCCGACGATCGGCGTCGAAGACAACCCTATGCAGTGGGTGACCCGGGTGACCGACAGTCGGATGACCGAGACCTTCGGCCGCCGCTACATTTTCGCCCAGCTGGACCAGAAAGTCATCGCCACGGACATCCGGCTCGACTGGACCTTCACTCCGCGGCTGACGCTCCAAGCCTACCTCCAGCCCTTCCTGGCCGTCGGCCGGTACAGTGGATTCAAGGAACTGGCCAGGCCGCGCAGCTTCGAGTGGAACGTTTACGGCGACAACGGCTCGACGATCGAATACTCCGGCGGGGCCTACTTCGTCGACCCGGACGGCGACGGCGCGGCGCCGATGTTCGCCTTCGGCAAACCCGATTTCAACTACAAATCGTTGCGCGGCACGGTCGTCCTGCGCTGGGAGTACCTCCCCGGCTCTCTGCTCTACTTCGTCTGGACCCAGAGCCGGGCCGACTACGCCCACCCCGGCGACCTCCAGCTCCGCCGCGACCTGGGCGACCTGTTCACCGCGCCGGGCGACAACATCTTCCTACTCAAGGTCTCCTACCGCTGGAACATGTGACCCGGCTCCGGGCGGAAGGCCGGGCCGCTTGAAATATCCATCCGGCCGGCAGCCGGCGGACATGCCGGCTCCCGGCCGGATCGGTCATGCGCTTCAGTCCCGCCGCGAGCTGCTGATGCCTCCGGTCTCCCGGGCGGGCGTCGACGCCCGCGGAATTTCCCGGAATGCGCGCCTCGAAGCGCCTCTCCGGCCGTGCCCCTGTCTCCGGCAAGGAAAGAGGAGCCGGGGGGCTAGCCCCTCGGCCTCACCCCTCCCGGCCCTTAAATTCCCCCTTGAAAACGGACTCCCGGTCCCCTATGATGAAATCAGCGCTACAGTGGAAGGAAGTGCCGACATGAGCGAAAAAGAAGAAGAAAAAAAGGGCAAGCATACCGTCGAGATCGACAAGCTGGAGAAAGAATTGAAGCAGTTCGAGGAGGAGCGGGAGAAAGAGAAGAAGAAGGGCGAGGACCTCATCGAAAAAATCCAGAAGAAAATCGAAGGAGAATAAGCCCGACCGAGCCGCCCTTCCGGGGAAGCCGGAGAGACGCCCTCACAACGCTAATCCGCCTGAGCGAAGCTTTTTTCTTCGCTCGGTCCTTTTCCACCCCCCTTAGGACGACTGTCCGCCCGCCGTTCCGTCGGCTCCCCCCGCTTCCGACCTTTACGCAGAAGCCCTCGGACTCTTCCCCGTTTTCCCGGGAAAGACGGACTCGTCATCCCGGAGAAAATGGAAGACAGCCCCTCGTATTCCCATGAGCCGCATCGACGAGATTCTTCAGTAATGCTTCGGAAAGACCGGCCTCTTCGGCTTCCCGACCGGGTTCTTCTTCAGCGCCTCCAAGACGAGATCCACGGCCTTCTCGAGCTGCGGGTCCTTGCCCTGACGCACGAGCGCCGGGTCGTGCTCGACCTCGTAATCGGGCGCGATGCCGATGTTCTCGGCGATCCAGCCCGCCTCCGGGCTCCAGACGCCCGAGCTGGGCGCCGTGACGAACCCGCCGTCCATGAGCCTGGGCGCGACGGCCCGGCCGACGAGCCCTCCCCAGGTCGTCTTGCCGACGAGCGGCCCCACGCCGGCCGCGCGGAAATAGTACGGCATGGCGTCACCGCCCGACCCGGCGAATTCGTTGACGATCATCGCTTTCGGTCCGAAGATGGCGCCCTGGGGCTGGGCCTCATCCTCCCCGTCGCGGCTGGCGACCAGGCTCAACAGACGGCGGTTGAGCATCTCGGCGATGTCCGTGGCCAGCATCCCGCCGGCGTTGAACCGCTCGTCGATGATCGCCGCTTCCTTTCCCACCTGGGCATAGAAATAGCGGTTGAAGTAGGTGTAGCCGCCGAAAGACGTATCGGGCATGTAGATATAGGCCACCCTTCCGCCCGTGGCCCTGTCCACGGCGCGGCGGTTGCCCTCGATCCAGGCGAAATGGCGCAGTGAGGTTTCGTCGGCCACCGGAACGACCGTCACCTCGCGCGCGCCCCGTCCGTCGGGAGAGGGGCCGACCGTGAGGAGGACGCGCTTGCCCGAGGTGTTCTCGAAGAAGGAGTAGATGTTGTCGGCAGCCGTGAGCTCGCGGCCGTTAACCGCGAGCAGGTACTCGCCCTCCCGGACGTTGACCCCGGGCTGGGTGAGCGGCGCCTGCAGGCGGGGGTTCCAATTTTCGCCGTTGTAGACGCGGACGAAGCGGTAGCGGCCGTCCGCGACCTCGTAATCGGCTCCCAGCAGGCCGTTGAGAACGCGGCCGACTTCGGGCAGCTCTCCTCCGCCCACGCTGAGATGCCCGACCTCGATGCCGCCCAGCATCTCGGCAAAAAGGTAATTCAGGTCGCGGCGGGAGACGATGTTCTCCAGGAACGGCTCATATCGTCTCTCCGCCCCGGCCAGGTCGAAGCCGTGCATCTCCGGGTCGTAGAAAAATTCGCGCTCGATCCTCCACGCCTCGCGGTACATCTGCCGCCATTCGGCGCGCGGCTCGACGCGGACCTGGATCCTGTCCACGGCCAGGGCTTGCCCGCCCCCGGGAGCGGACGGAGGAGGAGCGGCCGGCGCGCCCGGCGGCGGAAGAGGCTTGAGCGTTTCTATGTGCCAGCGGTCCTGCCGCCTGACGAGATATTTTTCCCCGTTCCGGGCCATAAGGAAAAACTGAACCCCGCTCGCCGCGATGTCTGATCTCCTGGCCGTCAGGTCGAAACGGTGGACCGTAGTGCCCGCGGAGTCGGCCGTACGGTCCGCGACGGACGGGGCCTCGACGGCCAGGAGCGTGCCGGCCTTGCCCGTCTGCAGGCCCGTATAGTTGCGGGGCGGAAGCGGCACGGCCAGGATGCGCTGGAGCAGTCCCTCGAAATCGACCTTCGCCGGCTTAGCGGCGGCGGGTTTGTCGGAGGATTTGTCGCCGGGCTTCGCGCCGGGCTTGTCCGCGGGCTTCTCCTCGGGCTTGCCTTCGGCGGCGGCCTTCTCCTCGTCGCTCTCCGGAGCGAAGGGCGAAGGCTCGTCCTTGTCCAGGACGGCAAGATACACGGAACGCGTCGAAGGCCGGAACCCGCTGTGGATGTCCGGCTGGAGGGAGGCGCCCACGTCCGTGCTGGCCGTAAAAAACAAGTACTTCCCGCCGGCGTCGAAGACCGGATGCCGGGCGTCGCTCATCCCGTCGGTCACCCGACGGCTTCGGCCCTCGTCGAGCGAATAGAGGAAAACGGCGCTCAGATAGTTCTCCAGGCGCTTGTTATAGGCGATCCACTTCGAGTCGGGAGACCAGGCGGGGTTGAGGGTGTTCCCGAAACCCCAGAACCGGTCCTTGTCCACACGGACGGGCCTTTTCGTGACGAGGTCCACAACCCACAGCGCCAGGTGCCCGTCGACATAGGCGATCTTTTTCGAGTCCGGGGACCAGGTCGGTGAAAAATACCAGTTCGGTTCGTCCCCTAGGGCGATCCGGACCGGCTCTCCTTTGCCGTCCTGGGATTGGAGGTGGAGCCTGTACTCACCGGACTCGTCCGAGAAAAAGGCGATCGTTTTTCCGTCCGGCGACCAGGCCGGGTCGCGCTCCATGACGCCGGGGGTCTCGGTGAGGTTGCGGGGGTCGCCCTTCTCGGCGGGCACGGTAACGATTTCGCCGCGCGCCTCAAACACGGCGCGGGCGGCGCTGGGGGAGACGTCTGCTCCGGAGATGCGGCTGCCGGCGTTCACGAACCGGGACCGGACCTCCGGGAAATCCCCCTTGACCGAGACGGACAGGCGGGATGTCCGGCCCGTCTTGAGGTCGTAGAGGCTGAGGCCGCCGAACTGCTCGTAAACGATGGCCCCCGGCCCGGCCGCGGCCGATTTCAGGTCCAGGCCGCGGTTATCGAGTACCCGGCTCACTTTTTTCGATGCGGGATCATAAGCGAAGAGCGTCACGGCGCCCTCTCGGTCGGAGAGGAAATAGATTTTGTCCCCGGCCCACATGGGATTGAAGTCGTTCGACTTGCCGGCCGGCACCTTGTCGATGCGCGAGTCGGCCATGTCGGCGACCCAAACCGGCGTCATCCGGCCGCCCCGGTACCGCTTCCAAGCGGTGAAGGCTCGGGGCAGGGGGACGTAAGCCAGGCGGCTTCCGTCGGGCGAGTAGGAGGCTTCATAGCCCATGGGCAGGGGAAGCTTCTCGGGAAGCCCTCCCTCCAGCCCGACGGTGAAAAGCTCGCTGAAGCGGGAATAAGCCGTGCGCCCCGAGGTGAAAAGGACGCGCCGCCCGTCCGGCGTCCAGCCCAGGACGGTGTCCGCGGCGGGGTGCCAGGTCAGGCGCTTGGGCACGCCTCCCGAGGCGGGCATGACGAACACGTCCGCGTTTCCGTCGTACTCACCGGTGAAGGCCAGAAGCGCTCCGTCGGGCGAGAACGAGGGATGGGTCTCGAGCCCGGGGTTCGTCGTCAGACGGGAGGCCTCCCCGCCCTCTCGGGACACGCTCCATAAATCTCCCCCATAGACAAAAACGACGTGCGTCGCGCTCAGGGCCGGCCTCTGCAGGAGCAGCGGATTTTCCTTGTCCGCGGCGCGGCTCGAGGGGGAAACGATGAGCGCCGAAAGAAAAACGAAAAGACAGAAAAGCAAGGATGCGCGTCGGAGACAAGACGTCATGCCGTCCTCCTGAAAATCAGAATGCATTCGCTCTGCTTGTTATGATATCACGATCGGCTCTCTCCGGGCGAATCGTCCCGGATTCCCCGCCTGTTCGGCGCGCTGCTCATTCTTGGCATCTGGCTGTGGGTCATCGTCAAGTTCGAAAAAGAGGCGAGGGAGCGACACCGGGCCTAAGACCCGTTTTCAGCTCCGGCGGCTCATGACGAAATCGACGAAGCGCTGGGGAAAAGCCTCGAAAAACGCGGCCGCTCCCGACATATGGCCGACCCGGTAGCGCCTCTTCGGGCGGCGGGCGGCGAGGGTCTTGGCGATCGTCTCGGCCACTTTTTCGGGCGCGGTTCTCTTCCTATCGAAGGCGGCATGCTCTCGCTGCTCCCTCCTGAGACGCTCGGTGTAGAGGGCCAGCCGGTCCGGCGGCCATGAGCGGAACGACTCTTCCAGGTCCCGCTTCGATCTTTCCACGGCCGCCGTCCGGATCCCCCCGCAGCGGATCATGATGTTGGGGATGCGCCAGGGCCGGAGCTCGACGTCCAGGGTGCGGATCAGGCCGTTCGCCCCGAAATCCGGCACATGAATGGAGGCGATGAAGGGGAGAGGAAGAAGCGCCGGCGTCGTGATCCACAGGATGCGGCCGCCCCCTCGGCGGAGACGGGGAAGAAGCCCCTGGATGAGGGCGACGGGACCGACGAGCCTCGTCTCGAGCTCGCGGCGAAGCAGGGAGGGATCCAGAAGCTCCACGGGGGCGATGCCGCCGGCGCCGGCGTTGTTGACGAGCGCATAAAGCCCTTCGAACCCGCGGCCATAGAGTTCCCGGCCGATCGTATCCAGGGCCGCAGCGATGTCGCCGGGCCGGGTGAGGTCGAGCGGGCATACGGGTACGAGCTCGGCCTGTCCGGCCTCCCGCCGGAGGGAATCGGCATCCTCCTCCTTGCGGACCGTGGCGAAGACCGTGTAGCCGAGCCGCGCCAAATGGAGTGCCGTGGCGCGGCCGATGCCGGACGAGCATCCCGTGATGACAACGGCTTTCTTCATGGGGATCAGGTTAAAAATGTATCATATGACAAAGAGTATATGAAACTTGGATGCCGGTAGAACGCACAGATGAAATGTTAAATAAACGGGCTCTCTTCCATTTTGTGTGGCTCAGCCGGCCTCGGCAGGCCTTTTATCCGGACATGATCGTCGAGCCGGGTTGAGGCGCCGGAATCGCCCCTTGCCCTCAGGGGAACCAGTCCCGTCAGTCCCACAGAGAATGGAAGAGAATCACGCGCTTACATAATTGATTGATATCATTATAATTAATAACAATAAACGTCTGACCTGAAATTCCGGCGATTCTAAATTCCCGTCCACTAAATATTTCTAAGTTATTATTACTCAATAGGTTAAGGTTTTTTTCTCGTCCAGAAACGAATGCGGCCGATTGACGTTTTGTTTTTATTCATGCTATAAGCATGAGCCCTTGCGGACGAGCCTCTGAGAGGCGTCGTCCGGAGCTCTTAAGCGACTGAATTTAAATAGGTTTGGCAATGATGTTGTTATTGCCGTCAATTGAGGTGGCCCGGTGACGAGACTCATCATCA
>VGJG01000096.1 GCA_016867615.1 Candidatus Aminicenantota bacterium
CGACGTTGACGCCGTCCATGGTGTAGGCGATCCCGGTGTTCGTCGAGGCGCCGTAGGCGGAGTTGCGGATGACGCCGGGGGCCATGTTGACGATTTCGGCCGTGAACTGGCTGTAGGGGATGTTCCGCAGCAGCTCATCGGTCAGGGTGACCGAAGCCGTCTCCGTGGACTTGACGTCGATCGTCGGGGACTGGGCGATGACCGTGACCTCTTCCTCGAGCGCGCTCTGCTTCATCGTCAGGTCGATGGTCAGGGTGATGGTCGTGGCCAGGCGGATGTTCTCCTGGCGGACCGTGCCGAACCCCTGGAGCTCGGCCTTGAGCTGGTACTCCCCGGGCGGCAGAGCCGGGAAGCGGAACTCGCCGTTGGCGTCGGTGATGAACGTCCGGACGCCCATCAGGTTTTGACCCGTGAGCGAGACGCTGACGCCCGGCAGGGGCGCCCTCTGTTCGTCCGTGACCACCCCCCGGATGGCTCCGGTCTCCCGGGATTGGGAGAAGGCCAGGGGCGCGCAGAGGAGTGCGATGGCGATGACAGCGATAAGATTTCTTCTCACACATACCTCCTTGTTTGACTGGATCCGAGAAACTCCTGTTGGCATCGAAAAATTGGATGACCCCCGATTCTCACCTCCTTGATGCATATTAAATCCTAAATAGATAATAGCAATTTTGGTGCCAAGATTTAAACATTTTTTTTCTTTGTAATCAACAGTATTTCACTTTATATTCGCGACGGAAATCCTATTATTTGAATTTTATCCAAATATTTGAATCGTAGCAAGGATTTTTTTTGAATCTTTTTTTCTGGTATGCTATGTTCTTAAAATGTCACCCGAAATGCGAAAACGTCTTTCATGGATCGCGGTCTGGATCCTGGGCGGCGTCTTTCTGGTCTCCGCAGGAGAGGCGGCCCAAAAGCCGTCCGAGTCTCTTCAAGAGCACCGGCTCTGGCTGGAGGACGTCGAGCCGATCATCACCCGCGTCGAGCGGGACGTCTTCCTGAAGCTCAAGACGCACCAGGAGCGCGAAACGTTCATCCGTTTCTTTTGGCGCAACCGGGACCCGTTTCCCGACACCGCGGAGAACGAGTTCCAGAAAGAGTACTACGAGAGGATCCGCTATGCCGACTCCTCTTTCGGCATCGGGTCGCACAAGCGGGGGAGCCGGACCGAGCGGGGCACCTTCTACCGGCTTCTCGGCCCCCCCCTGGAGAGGCACCGCTACGCGACGCATTCCCAGGTCTGGCCGCTCGAGCTCTGGTTCTACAAGGGCGAGGAACGCTACGGAACGCCCGGCTATTTTTATCTCATCTTCTACCAGCCCCAGGGTCTCGGCGATTATCGTCTCTACTATCCGGGGGCCGAGGGCCCGGAGAAGCTGGTCATGCCCTCCCTGTACGGGGGGCTCACCGACCGGGCGGGGGCCTACAGGACGATCAAGCAGATCAACGCCGAATTGGCCGGCGCGACCCTGAGCTACTTGCCCGGCGAAACCCCCTTCGGCTCCGAGGCTTTTTCATCCGACACGATCATCGCCTCGATCCGGAGGCTGCCGGAGAAGAAATACTCCGACGGATACGCCCGCAACTACCTGGCTTTCAAGGACATCGTCGAAACCGAGCATCTGGACCGTTTCGTCGAGTGCTCCCGCCAGGTCAAGGTTTTCCGGGAGGCCGGACAGGCGTTCCTCCACTGGTCCCTGGAGCCGGAAAAAATGAGCTTCGGCCGGCGCGGGGAGGAGATTTACGCCGCCTTCGAGCTCGTCCTGAGGGTGGAAGACGGGGGCGGACGCCCCCTGTTCGAGAGGACGGAGGAAATCCCCCTCCGCCTGACGGCCGAGCAGTACAGGGCCTACGAGCGAAGGCGGTTCGCCTTCCAGGACCTCCTGCCCGTGATCCCCGGACGGCACAAAGCCCTCTTCCTCCTGAAGAACAAAACGGCCAAGGATTTCACTTCCTTCGAGGTCCGGTTCGCGGTCCCCGAGCGCGGCCGTCCGATGTTCAGCTCTCCGCTGCTCTACCACGCCCGCAGCGTCGTTCCCGAGGCCCGCAGGAACAACATGAAGGCGTTCGTCTTCGACGGCGTCGAATACCTCGTCGGCGCCGGGAACGAATTCCATCCGGGCCAGACGCTGGGCGTTTTCGTCCAGGCCTGGGATTTCGACGCGGAGGGCGCGGGCGGCGCGGCCGCGTTCGCCGTGGAGCTCATCTCCCTGGACACGAAGTCGAGCGCGGGCGTGTTCCCCCTCGCCGCTTCCCCTGACGCGCGCCCCGGCGCCGAAACGCTCCAGGTGACGGGGGAAATCCCCCTGAGCGGGATCAAACCGGGCTACTACCGGGCGGAGGTCACCGCCCGGACCGAAGAAGGACGGACAGTCGCCTCGGAGGAGGAAAATTTCGTTCTCCTGTCCGGCGCCGTTCAGACCGCGCCCTGGGTCTACGCCCGCCTCCACGGCCCCTTCCCGGGGCCCGAACATCTCAAGGTCCTGGGCGGACAGCATTATCTGGCGGGGGATTACGCTCAAGCCCGGGACGTCCTGGAGAGGGCTCTTGATTTGAAGGACGACCCCGGCGTCCGTCTCCTCTCGGCCAAGGCCTATCTCGGCCTGGGGCTTTTCCGGGAATCGCTCGAGCGAGCCGCCTCCCTCAACGAGAGGCTTCCGGACCGGGAAGCGGTCAAGGTCATGGCCTTCAGCTTTGCGGGCCTCGAGGACTGGAGCTCAGCCCTGGCGCACCTGGAACGGCTGATGGCCGAGGCCACGGAAGTCCCCGTCCTGAACCTGGCCGCCGAATGCCACCTGGCCCTGGGCCGTCCGGAAG
This sequence comes from Candidatus Aminicenantota bacterium, assembly GCA_016867615.1. Classification (GTDB taxonomy): domain Bacteria; phylum Acidobacteriota; class Aminicenantia; order Aminicenantales; family JAFGAV01; genus JAFGAV01. Next base: position 2,821 of record VGJG01000096.1, read on the forward strand.
CGGCCCTGCCGCTTCTCGAGAAATCGCTGGCCGTTCTGCCCGACCAGCCATCGATAAAGGAATTGGCGGACAAGACGAGGAAACGTCTGACCGCCCGATAGGAGACCCGCATGAACAGGAAGCTGCAAGCCCTGGTTTTGACCGCACTTCTGGTCTGGCTGTCGACTCCGTCCCCGGCCCAGTTCCAGGGCCGGATCACCGGCCGGTTCGTGGACCCGTCCGGCGCCCCGATCGAGGGCGTGGAGGTGGCGATCGTCTCTCAGAGATCGGCGGCCATTCAGTTCAACCTCAAGACAGACAAGCAGGGACGCTTCCTCCAGGTCGGGTTGATGCCCGGGTATTACATCCTGAACTACAAGAAATCCGGGTTCATACCCGGCTCCAAGGATATCCGCATCGGGGTTGCGGCCGAGGAGGCGCTGGAATTCACCCTCAAGCCGTTGGAGGCGGCCCTGGAAAAAGCCGTCTCCGAAGCGGACAAGCTGTTCCTCAAGGGCAACAAGCTCTACGCCGACCAGAAATTCGCCGAGGCGGCGTCCGTTTACCGGGAGGCGATCCGACTCAGCCCGGACAACTGGGGATATTGGCTCAACCTCGGCCTGTCGCAGAAGAAAGCCGGGCAGGGCGAGGAGGCCCTGGCCTCGTTCCGCAAAGCGGTCGAGCTCAATCCCGAAAGCTACAGCGCCAACAAGGAAGCGGGAGAGGCCCTGGCCAAGGCGGGCCAATTCGCCGAGGCCAGGCCGTTCTATGAAAAGGCCGCCTGCCTGAGCCCGGACGACCCCGACGCCCGCTACAACCTCGGCGTCTGCCTCCTCAGCACCGGCGATTCGGAGGCCGCGCTGCTTCACTTCCGGAAAACCTTCGAGCTCAAGCCGGATTATGCCGATGCCTACTACCAGGCGGGAACGATCCTCATCGGACAAAACAAGGTGGAGGAAGCGCGGGCCGCGCTCGAGAAGTTCGTCGAGCTGGCGCCCGGCGACGAAAAAGCGGCGCTGGCCAAGCAGCTCCTGGAGTATCTGAAGAAATAGGCCTTGCGGGAAACGGACCCCGCACTGCGGCCAAGGGAGCGTCTCCCCTGGAAATCCCGCCGTTCGGCACTCCGCCTATCAGCCCGGCGGCCGGACGATATGGCTACCCGGGAGGAACAATCCCAAGCAGAGGGAGTGGAGCCGAGGATTCTTTCAGACAAATCGGCGCTTGATTTCGCCCACCAGGAACAGCGACCCGGTGACCAGGACCGCCCCGCGCAGGCGCCGGGCTTCCCGAAGGGCGAGGCGCAGGGCGAGCCCCGGGTCGTTCTCGAGGATGATCCGGGAGTCGCGGCGCCGGGCGAGGCGGAGAATGTCCTCCGGCTCGGCCGCGCGGTGGAAGGAAAACTTCGTCAGGACGATGCGGCGGGCCAAAGGAAACAGGATGCGCGAGATTCCGGCGATGTCCTTGTCCCGCATCGCGGCGAAGACGAGGACGAGGGGGCGCCGGATGAAATCCCGAACGTAGTCCCTGAGGGCCGCGGCCCCGTCCGGGTTGTGCGCGCCGTCCAGGATGACGGGCGGGGAGCGGCGGACGATCTCCAGCCGCCCCGGCCATTCGGCCGCCGCGATCCCCTCCAAGATCCGCCGTTCTTCGAGGAGGCGCCAGGTCCGGCCGAGCGTCCGGGCGGCCATGAGCGCCACGGCGCCGTTGGCTCCCTGATGCCGTCCCGCGAGACGGGGCCGGAAGCGATAGGTCTTGTCCCCGGCGTCATAGACGAACTCGAAGCGACTTTTCTTTTTGTGCGCCCTCAGCGAACGGGGACGGTCGAAGACTCCCACAAAGTCCGCACCCCGCTCCCGGGCCGTCCTGCGGATCACCGTCCTCGCCGTCCCCGGGGAAGCGCCGCACACGACCGGGACGCCCGACTTGATGATCCCCGCCTTCTCGAACGCGATCCGGGCGAGGGTCTTGCCCAAGTAGCGCTCGTGGTCCAGGCCGATCGAGGTGATGACGGACAGGACGGGCGTGACGGCGTTCACCGCGTCGAACCGCCCGCCCAGGCCCACCTCGAGCAGGGCGATGTCCGCCCGGCGCTCCCGGAAATGGAGCAGGGCGGCGCAGGTCAAGGCTTCGAAATGCGTCGGGGGGGCGCTCATCTTTCCGGACCCGAGGAGGCGCTCCGACGCCTCCCTGACCGAAGCGAGCGCCCGGCAGAAATCCGGCCGGGAGATCATCCGTCCGCCGAGCCGTATCCTCTCCCTGACGTCCGTCAGGTGGGGGGAGGTGTAGAGCCCGGAGCGCAGGCCGTGGCGCCCGAGGACGGCGTCCAGCATGGCGCACACCGAGCCCTTGCCGTTCGTCCCGGCGACGAGCACCGAGGGGTAGGCTCTCTCGGGGTTTTCCAGGGCGGCGAGGAGGACCCGGACGTTGTCCAAGCCGAGCTTGACCCCCAGGACCTGGAGCTTCTCCAGGTAGGCGCGGCACTGCGCGAAGGTCATCGAGGCCGGTTGAGGAACAGGCGCAGGGCGCGGATGAGGAAATCCCGCAGGGCGCGGCGGGTCACGACGTCGTCCAGCATGCCGTGCTTGAGGAGGAACTCGGAGCGCTGGAAGCCCTTGGGCAGCTTTTCCCGGATGGTCTGCTCGATGACCCTCGGCCCGGCGAAGCCGATGAGCGCGTTCGGCTCGGCGACGTTGACGTCGCCCAGCATGGCGAAGGAGGCCGTGGTGCCGCCCGTGGTCGGGTCGGCCAGGACGGAGAGGCAGGGCAGCCCGGCCCTGTCGAGCCGGGCCAGGGCGGCGCTCGTCTTGGCCAGCTGCATCAGGGACAGCACCCCTTCCTGCATGCGGGCCCCGCCGGAACAGGAAACGATGACCAGGGGCAGCCGCTCCTCCAGGGCGCGCTCGGCCGCCCGGGCGATCTTCTCGCCGACGACCGAGCCCATGCTGCCGCCCATGAACCGGAAGTCCATGACGGACAGGATGACCGGCAGGCCGTCGATCGTCCCCCGGGCATTGACCACGGCGTCGGCCAAGCCCGTCTTTTTCTGGCTGTCCTGGATGCGGCGGCTGTAGGGCTGGGTGTCCTCGAAATGCAGCCGGTCCACGGGGCGGATCGAGTCGTCCAGCGTCTCGTAGGAGCCCCCGTCGCAGAGCTGGGCCAGCCGCTCTTCGGCCGTAAGCCGGAAATGAAAATCGCAGGAGGGACAGACCGAGAGGTTGTCCAGGATGTCCTGTTTATAAAGAATCCGGCCGCAGCTGTTGCAGCGCGTCCAGAGTCCTTCGGCGGACATGTCTTCGTCTTCCTCCCAGCAAATCAAATCCAGATACTACCCGTATCCCCCCCGTCTGTCAATCGGGGTCGCGTTCTGCACTTCCCTCTTTTCAAGGAATTGGATTTTGGCGAGAGGGCATATCTCGTCACGGGGTGCTCGAAAAAAGTGGAAAGTGTAGACGCGACCCCGTCTTACAGGCGGCCGGGGGTCCGGGGCAGGCCGTATTTTTCGGCCTCGGCCTCGAGAGCCTTGATGTCCTGCTCATAGAGGGACCGGAGCTTTTCCCGGACCGGAGGGAACTCCCGGCTCAGAGCCTCGAAGGCCGTCCGCTCCTTCTGGGTCAGGGACGATGTGGACCGCCAGTGCGTCCTGATCATCGTCTGCAGGCGGCTGTTGAGGGTCACGGGCGCGGGCGGGTTCTCCTCGGCGCTGGGCCGGATGGAGGGCCTTTGGAATTGATAGCCCAGCTCTTCCAAGGCCAGGGAAATCTCCTCGGCGCGCCGCAGCAGGGAGAGCGGGGCGGCGGGCGTCTGGAGCAGGGCCTGACGGAGGGTCGTCACCCGGGTCTGGAGCTCCCGGAGGAAATCGTA
>VGJG01000097.1 GCA_016867615.1 Candidatus Aminicenantota bacterium
TTCCTGACCATCAACGCGCTGGCGGCGGCCGACTCGATATTGATACCCGTCCAGTGCGAGTTCTTCTGCATGGAGGGCATCCCCGACCTCCTCCTGACGCTCGATGAGGTGCGCACATTTTTCAACCCCGAGCTCCACATCGAGGGCATCGTCCTGACGATGTACGACGACCGGACGAACCTGTCCCGGCAGGTGGCCGAGGAAGTGCGCAAGTCCCTGGGCTCGCTGACTTACAGGACGATCATCCCCCGCACGGTCAAGCTGGCCGAAGCGCCCTCGTTCGGGAAGCCGATCATCGTTTACGATATCAAGTCCAAGGGGGCCGAGGGATACCTCGACCTGGCCGGGGAGCTGTTGGAGAAGAAATGAAAAAACAGGCGCTGGGCAAGGGCATCAGGGCATTCGTCCCGGAGGAATTCGGGATATTGAAGGAGGAGCGGATGGCCGATGTCCCCATCGGCCAGGTCAGGCCGAACCCCCTTCAGCCGCGGAAGAAATTCGACGACGCGGCCATCCAGGAATTGTCGCGCTCGATCAAGGCCTCGGGAGTGCTCCAGCCCATCGTCGTCGTGCCCGAGGGCGATCATTACAAGATCATCATCGGCGAGCGGCGCTGGCGGGCGGCTCAGCGCGCCGGCCTGCAGAAAGTCCCGGTGCTCATCCGGAACGTGCCCAGGGCCCGGCAGGTCGAAATCTCCCTCGTGGAGAACCTTCAGCGCGAGGACCTCAATCCCCTCGAAGTCGCGCAGGCGTACGAGCAGCTCATGAGGGAGACGGGCCTGACCCAGCAGGAGCTGGCGGACAAGGTCGGGCTCGACCGGAGCACCGTGGCCAACACGCTCAGGCTTCTCAAGCTGCCCGAGGAAGTCCAGGAGATGCTGGCCCTGAACAAGCTCTCCATGGGACATGCCCGGGCCATCCTGGCGCTCGACGAGCCCTCCCGGCAGCTGGCCATGGCCCGGCAAATCGTGTCCGGCAGCCTTTCCGTCAGGCAGGCCGAAGCCCAGGTCCGGGGAAAAAGGAAGAAATCTCCTTCCGGGAAAAAGGCCGGCCTCGACGCCGAGCTCCGAGCCCTCCAGGAACACATGGTCCGCATCCTGGGAACGAAAGTCGAGATCGTCGGCAGCCGCCGGCGCGGCGCGGTGAAGATCCATTTTTTTTCGCTCGACGAGCTGAACCGCATCTATGACCTCATTAAAGGAGTCCGTTCATGAAAGACCGAAAGAACGAAATGGACGAGGGAAAGATCTCGGGGTTCTTCGACCGGGACTCGGAATTCAACGGCGAGCTGAAATTCCGCGGGTCGTTCCGGATCGACGGGAACTTCAAGGGCAAGATCAACTCGGAGACGATGCTCGTCGTGGGCGACACCGGCCGCGTGGAGGCCGAGATCCGGGCCGGACAGGTGGTCGTCAACGGCGAGGTCAAGGGGTCGATCCAGGCCATCGACCTGGTGGAGATCCACGGCAAGGGTCGGGTCATCGGCTCGATCAACACCCCGCGGATCATCGTCGAGGACGGAGCGCATCTCGAGGTGACCTGCCAGACGTCGGAAAAAGCCGCGGCCCCCGGCTCGAAGAAAAAAGAGGACGTTTTTTGAGAAAGGCCGCCGGCGTCATCCCCGCCCGCTTCGAATCCTCGCGCTTCCCGGGCAAGCCCCTGGCGCTCATCCTCGGCAAGCCGATGCTCCAGTGGGTTTACGAGGCGGCGCGGAAGGCCGCGTCGCTCGAGCGGGTGATCGTGGCCACGGACGACGTCCGGATCTTCGAGCGGGCGCGGTCGTTCGGCGCGGAGGCGGTCATGACATCGGCCGGGCATGCGTCCGGCACGGACAGGGTCGCCGAGGCCGCCGCCGGCCTCGACTTGCCGATCGTGGTCAACATCCAGGGCGATGAGCCGCTGCTCGAGCCGGAGATGATCGACGGACTCGTCGCCGCCCTCCAGGACGAATCCGTGGTCATGGCCTCGCTCATGGCCCGCGCCGGGCGCGAGGAAGTCCTCGACCGGAACGTGGTCAAGGTCGTCACGGACCTCAAGGGCTTCGCCCTCTATTTTTCGCGGTTTCCCATACCCTTCGGGAACGAGGATCGCTTCTTCAGGCACGTCGGCATTTACGGCTACCGCCGCGATTTCCTGCTCGAACTCAGCCGCATGCCCCCGACGGCCCTGGAGAAGGCGGAGAAGCTCGAGCAGCTGCGCGTTCTGGAGAACGGGCACAGGATCAAGATGGTCCCCTGCGGCGGCGCGACCTTGAGCGTGGATACGCCGGGGGATATAATCAAGGTCGAAAGCATTCTGAAAAACAGATAATGAAGACCAAATACATCTTCGTCACCGGCGGCGTCGTCTCCGGCCTGGGAAAAGGGGTGGCCGCCTCCTCGATCGGCATGCTCCTCGAGAGCCACGGGCTGCGCATCACGCTCGTGAAATGCGACCCCTACCTGAACATCGACCCGGGCACGATGAGCCCCTACCAGCACGGGGAGGTCTACGTCACCGCCGACGGCGCGGAGACCGACCTCGACCTCGGGCACTACGAGCGCTTCACTTCGGCCCGGACGTCCCGGGCGAACAACTGGACGGCCGGCCGGATCTACGAGTCGATCCTCCGCCGGGAGAGGACGGGCGATTTTCTGGGAAAGACCGTCCAGGTCATTCCCCACGTGACCGACGAGATCCGGAAATCGATCGGGACCGCGGCCGGGTCGAACGACATCGTCATCGTCGAGATCGGGGGCACGGTGGGCGACATCGAAAGCCTGCCCTTCCTGGAAGCCATCCGCCAGATGCGGCTCGATCTCGGCGCGGAGAACACGCTTTTCGTCCACCTGACGCTCGTGCCCTACATCCCCTCCTCGGGGGAGCTCAAGACCAAGCCCACGCAGCACAGCGTCAAGGAGCTGCGGGCCATCGGCATTCAGCCCGACCTCCTCCTGTGCCGTACGGACCGGTTCCTGGGCGTCGACCTCAAGAAAAAGATCGCGATGTTCACCAACGTCCCCCTGGAGGCGGTCATCACCGCCAAGGATGTCGAGAACATCTACGAGATCCCGTTGGTGTTCGCCGGGGAGGGGTTGGATAAAATCATCCTCAAGCAGCTCGGCCTCAAGGCCGGAGCGCGCAACTTCGCCCGCTGGCGGTCGTTCCTCAACACCATGAAGCATCCCCGCGGCGAAGTGAGCATCGCCCTGGTGGGCAAGTACGCCGGCCTCCACGACTCCTACATCAGCCTTCGGCAGGCGCTCCTCCACGGCGCGGCCGCGCACAAGCTGCGCCTGAACATCGATTGGATCGAGGCCGAGGACCTCGAGCGGGACAAGCCGGAAAAAATCCTGCGGAGCGCCGACGGGATCCTCGTCCCGGGCGGGTTCGGGGTTCGGGGCATCGAGGGGAAGATCCGGGCCGTGTCCTTCGCCCGGAAGAGCAAGGTTCCTTATTTCGGGATCTGCCTGGGGATGCAGTGCGCGACGATCGAATTCGCCAGGAGCGCGGCCGGGCTGCGCGGGGCGAACTCCGCGGAGTTCGACGCCGCGACGCCCCACAAGATCTTCTTCCTGTGGCGCGAGCTGCGGGGAAGCGAGAACCTGGGCGGGACGATGCGCCTGGGCGGTTACGACTGCCTGCTGACCCGGGGGTCTAAAGCCTATAATGCCTATAAGAGATATAGGATATTAGAGCGGCACCGACACCGCTACGAATTCAACCCCGCCTACCGGCGGCGCCTGGAGTCGGCCGGTCTGGTGGTCTCGGGCGTCAACCCCGATCACGACCTCGTCGAGATCGTCGAGCTCCGGGACCATCCCTGGTTCCTGGGATGCCAGTTCCATCCCGAGTTCCAGTCCAAGCCGCTCGAGCCCCATCCGCTGTTCCGGGATTTCATCGGAGCGAGCCATGCCCACCGCCTCAAAAGAAGTCGTCCTCGGGCCCGCGGTTAAAGCCGGCGGCCGGAACCCGCTGTTCCTCATCGCCGGCCCGTGCGTCATCGAGAGCCGCGACCACGCCCTGCGTCTCGCCTCGGAGCTGGCCGCGGTCACGCGGGAGCTCGGCGTGCCACTCGTCTTCAAGGCCTCCTTCGACAAGGCCAACCGCTCCTCGCTCCGCTCCTACAGGGGCCCGGGCCTGGAGGAGGGGCTGAAGATCCTCGAGGCCGTCAGGGGAGAGTGCGGCGTCCCGGTGCTGTCCGACGTCCATGAGACGGGCCAGGTCGCCCGGGCGGCCGAGGTCCTGGACGTCCTTCAGATCCCGGCCTTCCTCTGCCGGCAAACCGACCTCCTCATCGCCGCGGCGCGCACGGGGAAGCCGCTCAACCTCAAGAAGGGCCAGTTCCTCGCGCCCGGCGACATGCGCCATGCCGTGGATAAAGTGATCGCCGGCGGAAACGACCGCATCCTGCTCACCGAGCGCGGAACGTCCTTCGGCTACCACGACCTGGTGTTCGACATCCGCTCGATCCCCATCCTCAAGTCGCTCGGCTTCCCCGTCGTGCTCGACGCCTCCCACAGCGTCCAGCGACCCGGAGGGATGGGGGAGGCTTCGGGCGGCGACGCGGAGTTCATCCCCCTCCTGGCCCGGGCCGGCGTGAGTGCCGGAGCGGACGGCCTGTTCATCGAAGTCCATGAAGCGCCCGAGAAGGCCCTCTCGGACGGCCGCAACTCGCTTCGTCTGAGCGGCCTCGAGCCGCTTCTCAAGTCCGCGCTCGCCGTCCGGCGGGCCGTCGAAAACACGGAGCGGTCATGACCGACAAAGAGATCATCGCCATCGGCCGCCGCGTCCTGGAGATCGAGTCCGAGGCCCTGGCCGCGCTCGCCCCCCGGATCGGCGAGAGCTTCGCCCGGGCGGTCCGGCTGCTGGCCGTCTCGCGGGCGCGGATCATCGTCACGGGCATGGGCAAGTCCGGCCTCGTCGGACGCAAGATCGCGGCCACCCTGGCTTCGTGCGGGACGCCGGCCCTGTTCGTCCACCCCGCCGAGGCGGGCCACGGCGACCTGGGCATGATCCTCAAGAACGACGTCGTCCTGGCCCTATCCTACAGCGGCGAGACGCGGGAGATCGTCGGTCTCCTGGACTTCATCAAGCGCATCGGCGTCAAGCTCATCACCGTCACCGGCCATCCCCAGGCGAAGATCGCCCGCCACAGCGACATCGTCATCGACGCGCGCGTGGAGAGGGAGGCCGAGCCCGCGGGCCTCGTGCCCACGGCGAGCTCGACGGCCGCCCTGGCCGTGGGGGACGCCCTGGCCGTGGCCCTGATGAAGGTCAAGGGCTTCGGCGAGCGGGACTTCGCCTCCGTCCATCCGCGCGGCGCCCTGGGCAAGAAGCTGCTGCGCGTCGAGGCGGTCATGCACCGGGGAAAGGACATCCCGCGCGTCCGGGCGACGACGCTCATGGGGCGCGTCGTCGAGGTCATGTCCGCCAAGAAGCTGGGCATGACCTGCGTCCTGGACTCCCGGGGGAAGCTCCGGGGCGTCATCACCGACGGCGACCTGCGCCGCCTGCTGCAGAAGCACGGGACGCGGGCCATGCGCCTCACGGCGGACAAGGGCATGACCGGCAACCCGGTGACCATCAGTCCGAATGAGCTGGCCACCAAAGCCCTGAACCTCATGGAAGAGAAAAAGATCACGTCTCTCGTCGTCCGGAACAGCCGGGGGGGCGTCGACGGCGTCGTCCACCTCCACGACCTGTGGCGGACCGAGATGTTCTGAGGGAGCCATGAACGTCAATCCGGCCATCTTCAGGGAATACGACATCCGGGGCATCGTCGACCGGGACCTGACGCCCGAGGTCGTCGAGGCCCTGGGCCGGGGGCTGGGCACGTACTTCCGGCGGCGCGGCGCCCGGGAGGCGGCCGTGGGCCGGGACGTGCGCCTGAGCTCGCCCGCATTTTTCGAAGCCCTGGCCCGGGGGCTGGAGGCCACGGGATGCGACGTCGTCGACCTGGGGGTCGTCCCCACGCCCCTCCTCTACTTCGCCATCTTCCACAACAGGAAGGAAGCGGGGGTCATGATCACCGGCTCCCACAACCCGCCCGAATACAACGGCTTCAAGGTCATGCTGGGCCAGGACGCTGTCTACGGCCCGATGATCCAGGAAATCGGCGAGCTCGTCAGGAAGGGCGATTTCATCGCCGGCGGTCCCGGCCGCCGCTCGAAGCTGAACGTCGTTCCCGAGTATTTATCCCATCTGACGCGGAACCTCAGGCTCGAGCGGAAGCTCAGGGTCGTCGTGGACGCCGGCAACGGCACGGGCGGCGTCGTGGCTGTTCCGATTTTCGAGAAGCTCGGCGCCGAGGTCATCCCCCTCTTCTGCGAGCCCGACGGCCGCTTCCCCAACCACCATCCCGACCCGACCCTGCCCGAGGCCATGGAGCACCTCATCCGCAAGACGGCCGAAACGCGGGCCGACGCCGGAATCGCCTACGACGGCGACGCCGACCGCATCGGCGTTGTGGACGACAAGGGGAAGATCCTCTGGGGCGACCGGCTCATGATCCTCTTCGCCCGCGATGTCCTGGCGCGGCTGCCGGGGGCGTCGGTCATCGCCGAGGTCAAGTCGAGCAAGGTCCTCTTCGAGGAGGTGGCCCGCCTCGGCGGACGGCCGATCATGTGGAAGACGGGACACTCCCTGATCAAGAAGAAGATCAAGGAGGAGAAAGCCG
>VGJG01000098.1 GCA_016867615.1 Candidatus Aminicenantota bacterium
GACGCTCGTCACTCTCTACAAGCACGGCCGTCTGAGCTATCTCCAGCTTTTTTTCCGAACGGAGGACATCGGCGCCCTGGTGTCCGAGAACAAGAACCTCAGTGTCCTGGCCGGCTACCAGGAAGACATTCTCCGCCGCTACAAGACCTCGCTGGCCGAGCTCACCGCCGCCGAGAAGGACCTGAAGGCCCAGTCCGCCTCCCTGGAACGACTGACCGCCGAGGCCCGCGCCAAGCGCCGTGAGCTCGAGGAGCAGGAAACGCGGCACAAGCGCCTGATCGGCCAGATCCAGAAGAACAAAGCCGACTACGAACAGACGCTCCGGGAGCTCGAGGACCGGGCACGGCAGCTGCGGCAGCTCATGGAGAGGCTCCTGCGCCAGGAGGTCGTGCTGCCCACGCCCTTCATCCCCCTCTACGAGCGCAAGGGCCGCCTGCCCTGGCCGGTCGAGGGGCGGATCGTCTCCCGGTTCGGCCTGGAGCGTCACCCCCAATTCCGGACCGCCACACGGAACAACGGCATCGACATCGCTCCCGGAGGCGAAAACGCCGTGGTCAAGGCCGTCCACGGAGGCCGGGTGGTGTACGCCGGCTATTTCCAGGGCTACGGCAACCTGCTCATCCTCGACCACGGGCTGAACTACTACTCGCTCTACGGACACTGCTCGGAATTCCTGACGGCCACCGGGGACCTGGTCGAATCCGAACAGCCCATCGGCGTCGCGGGAGACGTCGGCTCGCTCCTGGGCGTGACGCTCTACCTGGAGATCCGGCACAAAACGACGCCCCAGGATCCCTTGAAATGGCTCTCCTCGCGGTGATAGAATCGATGGCCGCGAGATGAAGCCATGAGAACCCAACGCCTCCGCGTCCTGGCCCTCGGCACGCTGTCCCTCGTCCTGCTGTTCCTCCTCCTGGCCAGAAGCTTCATCCCCGGCCAGTCCGCGGAGCGCCCCCGGCGCGGCCTGAGCCCCATGGAGAGCATCATCAAGCTCATCCGCGACGACTACATCGAGCGCGTCGACGCGGGAAGGACGATGGAGGGGGCTTTCCGCGGCCTGGTCCAAGCCCTGGACCCCCTGTCGAGCTATCTCAGCCCGAACGAGCTGGCCAAGCACCGGGAGACCGCGGACAAGCGGCTCTACGACCCCGGTGTCGTCCTGTTCAAGGAAGCGGGCGGGATGCCGCGCGTCCTGGACCTGGAGGAAGGACGGCCGGCGGCGCGGTCCGGTCTGAAGCCGGGAGACCTCATCAGCGCCGTGGACGACCAGCCGGCCTTCGGGCTCAGCCTGACCGAGCTCCGGCTGCTGCTCCTGAGCCGGGAGAAAAAGCCCGTGAAATTCCGAGTCGTCCGCCAGACGGCCACGGAAGAGATTGAAGTGGAGCGCAGCCTGCCCCCGGCCGCCGACTGCGCCTACGTCCCCGAGAAAAACACGGCCGGTGTGTTGACCGTCCGCCGGATGTCGCCCGCTCTGGCCGGCCAGGCCGCGGCCGCGCTCCCCTCCGAGGTGAAGACCTCACTTCTGCCTCTCGTCCTGGACTTGAGGACCTGCGCCCAGGGCGACCCGGAGTCCGCCGGGAGGTTCATCAACCTGTTCCTTAAAGCCGACGAAGCCGGCGTCTTCCTAACACAGGACGGAACAAGGGAACCCCTTTCCTGCCCCGAGGACCCGGTGTGGGACAAGACACCCCTCGTCGTCTGGACGGGGCCGGCCACGCTCGGCCCCGCGGAGATAGCCGCCGGAGTCCTCCGGTCCTTCAAGCGGGCCAAGGTCATCGGCCACCGGACTCCGGGATTGCCGGCCAGGCAAACGCTCACCGTGCTCGAGGACGGCAGCGCCCTGCTGCTCACCACAGCGGTCTTCTCCCCGGCCTCGGGAGAGAAGCTCTGGGAAGAGGGCGTCGTCCCCGATATCGACCTCGGAGAACAACCGGCCGCGCGGAACGTCTACCTTAAGAAAACCCTCGACACCGCCGGCGGCCGCTGAACATGTCCCGACGCAGATCATCGCCCGGAGGGCGCGGTGGGTCGAGGCGGCGCGCGTGGCTCATAGGCGGCTTCCTTCTCTTATTCATCCTCGGCCTCGATTTTCTGGGGTGGGTGACGGACACCGAGTCTTTTTTCTTCGCCCTCGTTCTGGGGAAAAGAGGGGCCGGGCCGGAAAGAGGGGCCGCGGCCCGGATGGTCGAGGAGGCGCTGTCCGCGGAACGGATCGGCTCGCCCGTCCTCTCCTTCCGGGACGACGAAGGCGTCCTGCACCTGAAAGTCGCGCTCTCCCGGGGACAATTTCTCCGTCTGGCTCCCCGCTTGAAGAAAGAGTTCGCGGCGGGGGGAGCCGTCCTGTCGCAGGAGATTGAGGAATCGAACCGGGAAGGGACCCACCACCTCTGGGAGGTCCTGACTCGCGAGGGAGAGCGGACCCATATCCTGTTTTCCAGTCCGGGGCCCGCGGTCGGCCCAGAAAAGAAAAAGGACGCCCCGGGACCGGAAGCGGCCGCACCCCGGGACGCCCGGGCGGCGCTCATCCTGGACGACCTGGGCTACAGCCTGGAAGCCGCCCGGGCCGCCTGCCGCCTCGGGCTGCCCCTGACCCTGTCCGTCCTGCCCTTCAGCCCCCAGGCCGTCGCCTCGGCCCAGGTCGGACACGAGCACGGCCTGGAGATCATGCTCCACCTGCCCATGGAATCCCGCGAGGGCCACGACACGGAAAAGAACACGCCGGGGCTGATTGGAGCGCGCATGCCGGACGAAGAGATCCGGCGCCTGGTCCGGGAGGCCGCCTACCAGGTCCCGTACATCCGGGGGGTGAACAACCACATGGGCTCCCTCCTGACCGAGGATGCGGACAAGATGAAGGTCGTCCTCACCGTCCTGGCCGAGGCGGGGCTGTACTTCATCGACAGCCGGACGTCCCGGGCCTCGCGCGCCCTGGAGACGGCCCGGCGCCTCGGCCTGCCGGCCGCGGGCTGCGACCTCTTTCTCGACTCCGCCGAGGACGCCTCGGCCCTGGAGAGAAACCTTCGCCGGCTCCTGGCCCTGGCCCGCAAGCGGGGCCGGGCCGTAGGGATCGTCCATCCCTATCCGGCGACGCTCGAGGCCCTCGCGGATTGCGGCGCGCTCTTCGCGGAGTACGGCGTGAAGCTCGTGCCCGCCTCGGAGATTGTTCAGCCGCTATCCCAGCGGAAATGAGAATTCATGGCCGCGAGGTCGGCCTGGACGGAAAAGCCCGCTGCTCAGATGAATATCTTGATTCCCAAGAGTATCCGTAAAAAAGATAATTTGACCGAAAGGGACGGCATAGATACATTTTCAAGAACTCTGGAGATATCCCCGGGCTCGAGAGTATAAGTCCAACCGGCATTTATATGGGAAGGGTATGATCCGGGAACGAGGTCCCAACCCACTTCGGCGCTTCCCTTCAGAAAATACGCCACATCGAACGTCAGGCCGATCATCGACGCCAGGACGATGTCCAAACCGGCGCCGAGATTGAACCCGACTCCGCTCAACGACTCCTCCACAACCAAGGGAAAAGCGAAATAATCCGCATATTGATAGATACCCGAGATCCAGGTCGCGTCATATCCCATCACGGAATCGACTTTGATCTTAGCCAGGAAATAAGACACTCCCGCGTTCAGATAGGGAGCCACTCCGCCCAGGCGGAATTTATAGATTGCGTTTAAGCTGATGGGAGTCGCTGAAAGAGATCCGGTTAAATCCCAGACGCTGCTTCGGGAGGCGGCTCCTGTTGTAAACCATTTCCAGTTCACCTCATACCGGCTGTCGCCCGACAGTTTCTGGGCGAGATTCCAGTCCGCCCTCAAGCTCAGGCCAAAGCCTCCGGCAAAAAAATAGGCCAGGGAGAACCCCAGCCCCTTGGGTCCGGCCGCCTTATGACTGACCGTGCCGGACTCGTTTATATACTCCAGCATGACGATATTGGACATCTGAGATTCATAATTTGAGGCGCCGTCGATGGGCGTCCCGAGTCCGATCCCCCCGCCGAGGAGCATTTCCAGTTTTTTCGTCCTGCCGGGCAGAGGACGCGGCGGAGGAGGCGGCGACGCCCGCCGAACTTCCGCTGCTCGCTCCCGGCCCGCGGGCGCCGTCTCTTCCCCCTCCAGGACCTCGACATATTTCTCATGGATGTAGCACACGACGTCCACGCCCAGCTGCGTCTTGAATTGGACCTCGAACCACTCTCCGATCTTGCGCTCCGAGTCGAAGACCGAGCCGAGGGCGACGTTCTCCTCGACAGCCTCGCTGTCCTGGCTGGGCTGGACCCGGACGGAGGCATTCTCCGCCACGACCTTGATCTTGGCTCCCCCGGACGCGGCGGAAGCGCCGGCCGCCAGGAAAAAGCCGATCAGGACCCCGAGAGTCATGACTGCGATCTTGCGGTTCATTGTTCTCTTGCCTCCCTTATCCGATCTGGCGACCTCCGCCGGACTCCGCCCCGCGGGGCGCCGGTTTCACGTCGGCTCACTGGGCCTTGGGGGTCGAGACGACCTCCGCGACCTTCCACGTCCCCTCCTTGCGCTCCAAGCGCCAGAGGATGCTGCCGTCGAAGAGGGTCTGGCGGCCGCCGCCGCCGACCGGCACGCCGGTCATCTTCTGCTTGAACGTCGCCTCGCCCGTCAGCCGGGTCAGCGTTCCCCGGGCCTCGTCAGCCTGGAAATCCGCGACGGACCCCGACCAGCCGAAGGCCTCGACCCTCAGCCCCCCGAATTGCTTGGCGATGATGTCCATGTCCCTTATGACTTTTTGATAAAGCGCCGACGTGCCGTTCTTCTGAAAGAAACCGGCCACATCCCCCCGGTAAACCGCCTGAGCGTAATCCCTGACCAGGGCCTCGATCTGCCCCCGGGCGCTTTTTTTTATACCCTCCAGAGCCTGGGAGGAGATCTTTCTGGCTTCCTCGTTGCCCGGGCTCACGGCCAGGACTTCCCGCGCCGCCTGGAGGGCTTCGTCATACTTGCGGTACCACAGAGAATCCCCGGCGTTTTTCAGCTTCGCCTCGGAGTCCCGCTCGGCCTTTTTTTGTCTGGCGATGGCCAGGTGCTGCCGCGCCTCCCGGTCCCCGGGGTCGACGGCCAGGGCCTGCTCCAGGGTCGTAACGGCGCGGTCGTAGTCCTTGCGGATGATATGGGCGGCGCCTTCCTCGGTCAATTTCTTGACTTCGGCTCGTTTGGCATCGGTCAGGGCCGCCGGCTTCTTTACCTCGGTTTTCGCCGCGGGCTCGACATCTTTTTTCTGAACGTTCTCCGCTTTCGACCCGACGGATTCGGGCGGGGGCTTGGCCGGCGTCTTGAGCGGCTGCTCCGCGGGTTTGGATTTGGCGGCCGGTTTCTCCGCGGGAGGCGGGACCGTTTCCTTGGACTCCGGCTTCTTCGTCTCCGGGCTCTCCTTGGCTTTGGCGGCGACCACGGCCGCTTGTTCCCTTTGAAGCTCCGTCAGTCTCTTCAGGGCCTGTTCGGCCTCCGGGCCCTTGGGCAGGAAAGAAAGGTACGTCTGGTAGAACTGCAGGGCTTGCGGCCCCTGCTTCTTCCGGTCGTAGACCTGGGCCAGCCTGAGATAGACGCGGCTGTCGTCGCGCCGGATCTCCGTCAACCCCAGAAGGGCCCTCTCCGCCTCGGAATCGCGGCCGGACTGAAAGAGGACCTCCGCGCTCAGGAAGCGCGCCTCGTAGTGCTCCTGCGCGCCGGACGGGATTTGGGCGAAGGCCGCCAGGGCCTCGTCCCACTTTTTGTCCCTCATCAGAGCCTGGGCGTTGAGAAAAACCTCCCCGGCCGTTGGGGCGGACTCCTCCCGGACGGGCTCGGAAACGGCTTCCGGACCGGGCGGCGGCGGGGGCTTCCTGTTGAATATCATGACCGCGGCCACGACGGCCGCCAAGCCCGCGACGCCGGCGCCGATGAGGAGAGGCAGCTTCCTGCCCCGCACGGCGCGGGCGGCCGGGGCCGGCGCGGCCGCTTCCCTGGCCTCGGGCGCGAGCTCGCTGATGAGGGTCTCGGCCACGGTCATGGCCGAGTAATTCTTCAGGTCGTGGATGAGGGCCCGGCAGCTCTGGAAGCGGGCTCCGGGGTCTTTGGCCAGGGCTTTCTGGACGATGCCCTCCAAGCCCGAGGGCAGGTTCTTCTGGAACGTTCTCATGGGCAGGGGCGACTCGTTCATGATCTTGTAGATGACCGTGGTGATCGAGTCGCCGGGAAAGGGCTTCTGGCCGGTCAGCAGCTCGTACAGCACCCCGCCCAGGGCGAAGATATCCGAGCGGTTGTCCACTTTTTTCCCGGCGATCTGCTCGGGAGACATGTAGTACGGCGTGCCCATGATCATGTTCGTCTGGGTCATGGTCGAGGTCGAAATGCGGGCGATGCCGAAATCCACGAGGTGGGGACGGCCCTCGGCGTCGAGGAGGATGTTGGCCGGCTTGATGTCCCGGTGGACGACGCCCTTGCGATGAGCGACGTCCAGGGCTTCGCCCACTTTCTCGACCAGGGCGATGACCTCGTCGAGGGGCATTCTCTTCTTGCTGTTGATGACGTCCTCGAGGCTCAGGCCGTCGATGTATTCCATGGCGATGTACGACATCCCCTGGTCCTCGCCGACGTCGTAGATGGTGACGATGTGG
>VGJG01000099.1 GCA_016867615.1 Candidatus Aminicenantota bacterium
TTGGTCGCCAGGCCCGTGGAGGCCGCCCTGATGGCCGCCGGGCCTCCCGCCGCGCCCCTCAGGTAGGAAGACTTGGCGTCGTAAGGAATGCCCAGGACGGCGATCCTGTAATCGTCGCTCCGGCGGATGGCCCCACCGAAATCCGTCATGGTCTCTTCTCCTTTGTCCCGACCGGATGCGCTTTGCTCATGTTCCCCTCCCTCCTTCGGCCGCGGGGCTCTCGATGCTCTCCGCGGGATAAAAGGCCAGCGAGGCGAAACTGACGGCCGAGCGGGTGGCCGGCTCGGGCCGCAGGTTATAATCCAGAAGATTTCCCCTCAAGCCGGCGGCGGACAGGACCTCGAGCAGGCAGGCCAGGGTGGAGAACCCGCAGACGTTGTGCCGGTCACCGGAAGAACGGACCTCTTCCCAGAACGCTTCCGGATCGACCCTGCGGAGAGAATCGATCAGAATCCGGTCGTGTCTCCGCGTCTCGGCCTCCAGGGCCGCGGAGGGAAGTTCGTGTCCGAATTTCGGTCCTATGTGGGACAGGTCCACGCCGGCCACGACTAAAGTCCCCGGTCCGTCCTGCTCCAGGAATCCCGACAGGACGTTCAGCACGTTTCCCACGGCGGGGATCTCCGCCGCGCGGCGGCGGCGGGGCAGCTCGTCCTGAAAGGACCCGCACAGGAGGGGGGTCAGGAGGAACTCCGAGCCGAAAAGCCGCTGGAGGAAGAGCAGCTGAAATTCAAGCGAATGCTCGGCCCGGTGGCCGAAATCGTCCCGCGCCGCTGCCGGGCCCGCCGCGTCCCTCAGGCTCCGGACGCGCTCCCGGTCCGTGGAGACGCGCCCGAGAGGGGACTCGAAATCCTTCTCGGTCAAGGAGAAAAATTCCGAGCCCAGGGCATGTCCCGTGCCGAGCAGCAGGACCCGCCGGGGAGCGGGAAGACCGCGGAGCGCTCCGTACGCCCTGGCGTAAGCCCGGCGGCCCGAATCGAGGTCGATGTGGGGCGCCACCAGCGCCCTGGCCATACTCGGGGGCTCACGCCGGGGAACGTCCTCCCCGGATTCCAGGATGCCGTCGATGTGTTCTTCGAGCTCTCTCCGGTCCCCGGGATAAGCCCGCCCGGCAAGACAGGCCGGCCTGACTTTCAGCCCGGAGTAATCCTCGATCAACCGCCTCCTCTTTTCCTCGATCCGTGGACTTTCCAGGATGCCGGCCTCCTCGAGCTCGGACACCAGCCCCGCGACTTCCTCGGCCGGGACGAAAACCCCGTTCCCCAGGCGCACGAGAGCGACCTGGAGGTCGCTCAGGCTGCGCCGCCCGTCGATCAGGGAGAGCAGGGTCAAGCCCAAGCCCTGGACGAGGATCGGTCCGGGCGACAGCTCCAAGGGGTCGCGGATCAGGAGCCCCCGCCTGCCCCGGTGGGTGACGGGGACATACTCCAGGTCCGTCCGCAATCGCGGGACCCCGGATGCCGCTTGCACGGACTTTGCATCGGACATGCTGCCGGTCACACCTCGACCTTCTTTTATAATGAACCGGGGACTTTTTCAATCCATGCCCCTGCTTCCATGTTGACCGGCGGGCGGGGGCCGTCCCGGCCGTTATTGACTTCCCTTTCAAGCCCGGGCTATGTTATAAATACTGCTTTTCTTGGGGATTCATGGCCCCCGAATGGAGGTCAGGGCAAATGAAGGAAGACGTGTTCGATAAGCTGTTCGTCCTGGACATGGCCAACAACCACCAGGGAAGCCTGGAGCACGGGCTGAACATCATCCGGGCCGTGGGCGAGAAGGTGCGCGTCCAGGGCGTCAAGGCCGCTCTGAAATTCCAATACCGAGACCTGGAAACGTTCATTCACCCCGATTTCCGGGAGAGCGCCGTCTACAAGCACATCCCCCGTTTCCTCGGCACGCGTCTCAGCGGCGAGGACTTCCAGGTCCTGGCCCGGGAGGTCCGGGCCCGGGGCATGATCACCATGTGCACACCCTTCGACGAACCCTCCGTGGATCTCATCCTGGAGCACGGTCTGGAGATCATCAAGATCGCGAGCTGTTCCGCCCAGGACTGGCCGCTCCTGGAAAAGATCGCCTCCTCGGGGAAGCCCGTCATCTGCTCCACGGGGGGTCTCGTCACCCGCGAGCTCGACAACCTGGTCTCCTTCTTCGGGCACCGCAACATCCCCTTCGCCCTGATGCACTGCGTGTCCGTCTACCCCACGCCCCTCAAGGACATGTCCCTGGACCGGATCGACTTCCTCCGGACCCGCTACCCCTTCCTGAAGATCGGGTTCTCGACGCACGAGGAGCCGGACAACCTGGAAGTGGTCAAGATGGCCGTGGCCAAGAAGGCGGTCATCCTGGAGAGGCATGTGGGACTCGAGACCGAGGCGGTCAAGCTCAACGCCTACTCCTCCCGCCCCGAACAGCTGGAGAAGTGGTTCGAAGCGGCCAAGACGGCCTACGTCGCCTGCGATTTCGTCAAGGATGAGGTCCTGCCCGAGGAGCGCGCGGCCCTCGATTCCCTGAAACGGGGCGTCTACGCCCGGCGGGAGTTGAAGAAGGGGCAGCCCATCGCCCGGGAGGACATCTTCTTCGCCATGCCCCTGCAGCCGGGACAGATGGAAAGCGGCAAGTACAAGGAGGGGCTTCTTTCCTACCGCAAGGCCCCCCGACACACGGTCTTTCTCGCCGACCGCGATTACAAGCCCAACGAACCCCTCCGGGACCGGGAAATGACGGACGTCTCGGCCGTCGTCTTCGAGCTCATCCACGACGTCAAGGGATTGCTCTTCGAATCGCGGGTGGCCATCGGCCCCGAGTTCAAGGTCGAGCTGTCGCACCACTACGGCATCGAGAAGATCCGCGATGTGGGGGCGGTCATCATCGACGTCGTCAACCGCGAGTACTGCAAGAAGCTCCTCATCCAGGTGCCCGGCCAGTTCCACCCCGAGCACTACCACAAGAAGAAGGAAGAAACCTTCCAGGTGCTCTACGGGGAGCTGATCATCCATTACAACGGCCGGGAGAAGATCCTTCAGGCCGGAGACCAGATCCTCGTCGAACGGGGCGCGCGGCACGATTTCTCCACCCGGACGGGCGTCGTCGTGGAGGAGATCTCCACCACCCACGTCCGGGACGACTCCTATTATCTCGACGACAAGGTGGCCTTGGACCCGGCGGCCAGAAAAACGAAGTTCGAGCTGTGGTAGAGTTCCGCGGGGTCTTGCCCGCCCGACAGAGGGCGCGCCGCCGGCCCTGAACCCAGCGGCGGTTGAAAAAAGCATGGAAAGAGTATTCGTCACCGGGGCCAACGGTTTCATCGGCTCCCACCTCTGCCGGGACCTGCTGCAGAGGGGATACCGGGTCACCGGACTGGTCCGGCCGACCTCGGACCTGCACTTCCTCGAAGGCCTGGACGTCCCCCTCGTCATCGGGGACCTGAACGACCCGGAGGGCATCGACATCCCCGCCGACACGGAGGCCGTCATCCACTCGGCGTCCGTCGTCTCCGACCTGGCCGACGAGCGGGAGTGCGAAAGCCGGATCTTCGACCTGGCCGTCAACCTCGTGGAGCGTCTGCGGCGGGTGGGCTGCCGCCCGAAGCGTTTCCTCTACATCTCTACGGCCCTGACCCTGGGGTTCGGAGGGCTGGACATCTCCGAGGACCGGCCGGGAAAGCCCCTGCCCTTCATGCCCTATGCCAGGGTCAAAATCAAAACCGAGGAATACCTTAAAAACCTCCATCGGAAGGAAGGGCTGCCGGTCGTCATCCTTAGGCCGGCCGACGTCTTCGGGCCCAGGGACCGGACATCCTGCGCCCTCATTCTCGACGGCTGCCGGCGGGGCGTGCCGATGATCGTCAGCCACGGCAACTGGTACTTTCCTTTCTGCTACATAGACAACCTGTGCCAGGCGGTGCACGCAGCGCTGGCCACTCCCGGGATCGAGGGCCGGACCTACACCGTGACCAACGGGCAGCTCATCACCTGGCGGCAGTTCTATGCCGAAATCTACTCCCATCTCAACCGCCGTCAGCGCGTTTTTCTGCCCGTGTGGCTGGTCATGGCCCTGGCCTCTCTGCAGGAGGGCTTCCATACCGTGTTCCCCCGCTTCAGGCCTTCCCTGAGCCGCTACCGCATCATGCGGGCCACGAACCATACGACCTACGACATCTCGGCAACGGTCAAAGACCTCGGTTACCGCCCCGACCAGGACGCCCGTCGTCAGATCAAGTCCATCGTCGATTGGTACCTCGAAGAGAGGAAGAATGGACATCTCCCCTAGGCTGACGGTCCTCTACCCCTACCTGGCCCTGGCCTTCGGCCTGCTGGCGTCCGTTCTGAGCCTCGGGAGCTGGAGGAAGAGGGTCGAGGAACACCGGGCGGCGATGCTCTATTTTCTGTCCTTCTTCCTGCTTCTCCTGGCCCTGCCCGTGCTCATCACCGCGCTCCTGGGCGCTCAGCCCTGGGATTTCCTCCGGAGCGTCGGCCTGAGGGCGGGAAACATCCGGCTCGGTCTCCTTCTTACGGCCGCCGCGGCCCCCCTGGCCGCGCTGAGCACGCTCGTCTCGCGGCGCGACCCGGCCATGATGCGCCATTATCCCTTTTCCAAGGCCGCCTGCCTGGGGGGGCGGAAAAGGGCGGCCTATGAAGCCGCCTATCTGGTCCTGTACTATCTTCCCTGGGAGTTCGTTTTCCGGGGCCTTCTGTTCTTCCCGCTCGTCGGCGTCCTGGGGCTTTTGCCGGCCCTGGCCGTTCAGACCATGCTTTCCACGGTGTATCACCTCGGCCACCCCGACATGGAGGTCCTGGCGGCGCTGGGCATGGGGTTTGTCTTCGGCCTGATCGCCTTTCACACCCAATCGGTCTTCTACGCCGCGGCCATTCACGGCTTGACGGGCGTGCTGACCGACGCGGCGATCTGCCGCCGGAGTCGCCCGACGGCCCCATGAACCTCCTGGTCACGGGCGCCACGGGTTTTGTGGGCTCCGTGCTCGTCCCGCGGCTCCTCGGGCGCCCGGACGTCGGGGAGATCGCCGCTCTCGTGCCGGAAGGCGAGCGGCTGCCGGCCGCCCTGCGCCGCGGGCCGGTCCGTATCCTCAGGGGCGACATCCGTGACCGGGGGACCGTTAGGGACGCCTGCCGAGGCCGGAGCCATGTCATCCATATGGCGGCCTGCATCTCCTACCGCCGGCGGGACCGCGGCCTCCTCCTCGACGTCAACGTCGGCGGCACGGCCAATGTGGTCGACGGCTGCCTCGCCGCCGGAGCCGGGCGTCTCGTCCATATCTCGAGCGTGGGGGCCGTCGGGTTCCATCCCGACGGCCGGTCGGCCGACGAGGAGACTCCCTTCAATTGGCCCGAAGATTTCGGCTACATGACTTCCAAACACCGGGGCCAGAGGGTCGTGGAGGAGGCGGTCCGGAGCCGGGACCTACCGGCCGTCATCCTCAGCCCCGCGTCCATCATGGGTCCCGGGGACCCCGACCCGCACACCCCGCACAACCGCCTGTACAGGATGGCCTGCCGGGGCGCTCTCCTCGGCTCGTTCGCCGGGGGGCTGTCCGTGGTCGATGTCCGGGACCTGGTCGCCCTTATCGTCCGCGCCCTCGGGGCCGGGCGCGTCGGAGAGAAATACCTCGTCGCGGGGGCCAACGTCGAATACGCCGACGTCGTGCGGGCGCTGGGCCGCGCCGCGGGCCGGAGAGCGATCCCGCTGAAGATCCCCGCTCCGTTGCTGATTTCGGCCGGGACGATCCTCGAGGGGGCGGCCGGCCTGGCGGGCGGCCGCCCCCTTCTCACCCGGTCTTACGGAAGGCTGAGCGGCTGGCGCGTCTATCACTCCAACGAGAAAAGCCGGAGGGAATTCGCCCATACTTATATCGACTTCGAGACCACCGTGCGCGACGGCCTCGATTTTTACCGCCGCACCTTGCTATCGGCGGGACACAGCACCCATTGACTTCATGTGGCAGGGGAAATTTGACAAAATAAAGGCGTTTTTTTAATATGAATCGCCTGGAAGGCGCAACGAGACACCCGCAGCCCCGTAAACCCATGACCAAAAAAAAGGTCCTGTTCATCGTCGGCTCCTTGAACACGACGACCATGGCCCACCAGATCCACGACCACATGCCGGAGTACGACAGGTTTTTCTCCCCCTTCTACACCGGCAATCTCCTGGACCACGTCATCCCCAAGTTCAAGTATTTCACCATCATGGCCCAGTCCCACCGGGCCAACACGGTCAACTACCTGAGGGCCAACAAGCTGCCCATGGACTTCATGGGCCGCTCCCAGGTCTACGATTTCGTGGTTATGTGCAGCGACCTCATCATCCCCCGCAACGTGAAGAACAGGCGCATCTTCCTCGTCCAGGAGGGCTTCATCCTTCCCTCGAACTTCTGGTTCTTCATGGTCCGGAATTTCGGGTTCCACCGCGTCATCTGCGATACGGCGGCCACCGGCCTGTCCGACGCCTACGACCTCTTTTTCGTCGCTTCGGAGGGCTATCGCAAGCTGTTCATCGAGCGGGGCATCAAGCCGGAGAAGATCCGCGTCACGGGCATCCCCAATTTCGACAACGCCCGCAGCTACCTGGA
>VGJG01000100.1 GCA_016867615.1 Candidatus Aminicenantota bacterium
GCCTCGGGCGTCCCCGACCGGGCCGTTCTCGTCTACGCCAACATCGTGCGCCGCCTTTTCCCCGGCGCCATGATCGTGCTCGGCGGGGTCGAGGCCTCGCTCCGCCGCTTCGCCCACTACGATGCCTGGGAGGACCGTGTCCGCCGCAGCCTGCTCCTCGACGCGCGGGCCGACATCCTGGTCTACGGCCCGGGCGAGCTCCAGGTCGTGGACATCGCGCGGCGGCTCGATGAGGGACGGGACCTCGACGGAATCGCCGGAACATGCGTCGTGCGGTCCGCCCTGCCGCCCGGTTTTAAGGAAATCCCTTCTTACGAGGAAGTGAGCGCTTCGAAAGAGAAGTTCGGCGAGGCCCAGGCGCTCTTCTCTAACCGCCGGGCGCTGGCCCAGAAGCACGCCGGTCGCTGGGTCCTTCAATATCCGGCGCCCGAATACTCCGCCGAGGACCTCGACCGGATTTACGGTTTGCCCTTCACCCGGCGCATCCCGGCCGACCACCCCGGCCTCGAGATGGGCCGGTTTTCCGTGGTCACCCACCGCGGCTGCGTGGGCCGCTGCTCGTTCTGCGCCCTGACCCTTCTCCAGGGCGACCGCGTCGTCAGCCGCAGCGAGGAGTCGATCCTCGAGGAAGTGCGGCGCCTGGCCCGCCACCCCGAATTCAAGGGCTACGTCGACGACCTGGGCGGACCGTCGGCCAACATGTACGGCATGGACTGTCCGCGCCGCGCGACCTGCCGCCGGGACGACTGCCTCGCCTGCCCGAAGCTCGATCGCCGCCACGCCCGTCTCATCAAACTCCTGCGCCGCGTGCGCGAGGTCCCCGGCGTCAAGAAGGCCTTCGTCCGGAGCGGCATCCGTTACGACCTGGCCCTCGAGAGTCCGGGATACATCGAGGAACTCGCCCGCCACCACGTCTCCGGCCTTCTCAAGATCGCTCCCGAGCACGTCTCGCCCAAGGTCCTGAAGCTCATGAACAAGGGCGGGGGGAAAAAGGCTCTGGAGCGGTTCAGGGCGCTGTTCAAGAAGGCGAGCGGCACGAAAAAACAGCATCTGAAATACTACTTCATGGTCGCCCATCCCGGCGCGGACGACCGGGAGGCGCGGGAGCTCGCGGCAGAGGTCCGGCGCCTCGAGGCGGGCGGCGAGAAGCCCGTCGAGGGCGTCCAGATCTTCACCCCCACGCCCATGACCCGCTCGGCCTGCATGTACTGGACGGGCCGGGATCCGGAAACGGGGGAGGAAGCCCATGTGCCGCGGTCGTATGAGGAAAAGAAGCGGCAGCGTGACCTTCTTCTGTAAAAACGGGTGTTCAGGGATCAGCCCGCGGGACGTTGATCAAACCCGGGGTCGATAAGCGTTCTCTTTAAGGAGGAGCGAGGCCGTCTTGTGCTTCGGCTTGTCCTCGCTTGACTTTCTTGCATGAAGGAACCATAATGAAACTAAATCACAACCAAACAGGTGATCTCATGGCTCTCAGTTTTACCGTGAAAAACATCCCCCGGGGCCTCCTGAAAAAAATCAGGGAGCGGGCCGGTCGGAACCGCCGGAGCATCAACAGCGAGATCCTCTTGATCCTCGACGAGGCGACGGCTCCCCGCTCCGTCAACGTGGACGCAATCCTCGTCAGGGCGAGAACGCTTCGCGGCCTGACGCACGGAACGCGCCTCGACCAGGACTTTATCGACCGGGCCAAGCGCGAGGGACGGCCGTGATCGTCGTCGACACGAACATCATTGCCTATCTTTTTGTCGAGGGCGAGAACAGTGAAACGGCCGAAGGAGTCCTGCTCAAGGACCCGCATTGGGCGGCGCCCTTCCTCTGGCGCAGCGAATTCCGGAATGTCCTGGCGAAGTGTCTGGCCGGAGGGTCCTTCGGCCTGGAGACGGCAATTCGGATCATCGAAGAAGCGGAGCGCCTGATGGCGGGCGCCGAATATGATGTTGCGTCGGCCGACGTCCTGAGCCTGGCCGCCTCAGCGGGCTGCTCGGCTGATGACGCCGAATTCGTCAGCCTGGCCCGCGGCCTGGGCGTTGCTTTCGTCACGCTCGACAGCCGGCTGATCAAGGATTTTCCGGAGACGGCCGTCCCGCCGGAGCGGTTTCTCAACGCTTAAATCGATCAGAAG
The DNA here is from genome assembly GCA_016867615.1 of Candidatus Aminicenantota bacterium. Classification (GTDB taxonomy): domain Bacteria; phylum Acidobacteriota; class Aminicenantia; order Aminicenantales; family JAFGAV01; genus JAFGAV01. The sequence goes on from VGJG01000100.1 coordinate 2,126, forward strand.
CACTTGCCCATGATCTTTTTGTAGCGCGGGTCGCGGCGCAGGCCGTCGAGGTCGCCGGAGGCCTCGATGTGCTTTCGGTCGCGATGTCCTCCGGCGAGCGCCCTTCTGAGGCTTGATGCGCGCGCCCGTTCCGGAGATAATTCCGGGGAGATCGGGTCCGAAGGAGCGGTCGATGGAAAACATGAGACGGGGAAAATGGCAGATCGAATTCCTGAGGAAGGACGAGATCCACGGCCACAAGGTCCGGGCCCGCGTGGCCTCGGTGAAGACCCCCTACCAGACGGCCGAGGTGGTCGACACCTTCGATTACGGGAGGTGCCTGTTCCTGGACGGGCTCGTCCAGTCGACCGAGGCCGACGAGTTCATCTACCATGAGGCCCTGATCCATCCCGGACTGATGCTCCATCCCCGGCCGGTGACGGTCTTCATCGCCGGCGGGGGCGAGGGCGCGCCCCTGCGCGAGATCCTCAAGCACTTTACGGTCCGGCGCATCGACATGGCCGAGATCGACATCCAGGTCGTGGCCCTGGCCCGGAAGCACCTCAAGGCCTGGCATCGCGGCGCCTACGGCGACCCCCGGGTCCGCCTCCACATCGGGGACGCCCGGGCTTTTCTCGAGCGGACCGGCGCCGCCTACGACCTCATGGTCCTCGACCTCTGCGACCCGGGGGAGGAGGGGCCGGCGCGCAAGCTTTACACGGTCGAGTTCTACCGCCTCCTCCGCAGCCGCCTCGCCCGCGGCGGGCTGGTCGTGATCCAGGGCGGGAGCGCCAACATCAACATGCTCGAGGGCTACGCCCGGGTTTACCGGTCGCTGAGGAAGAATTTCCGGACCGTCCTGCCCTACCGGGCCTGCGTCCATTCCTACGTCGGGCAGTGGGGGTATTTCCTCGCCGGCGACGCCGTCCGGGTCCCCTCGACCCGGACGCTCGGCAAGAGGTTCCGGGACCGGAAGCTCGCCGGCAAGACCCGGTTCTATGACCCCGAGGTCCACGCCTCGCTCTTCGTCCAGCCGCCCTACCTGAGGGCCATGCTCAAGAGGGGCGCGGCCATCACCGACAAGCGCCTGATGGTCAGGTCGAGGAAGGCCTAGTTGTGCGTCTCTAAACGCACAGCCGCCGGGGGAGTTTGAGGGGGGCGGCGCCGCGGGTCGCCCCTCCCCCCGATTTCATTTTCCACTCCGTTGTCTTTTCAGCGACAAACCTCAAACAAACGCCCCGGAGGGAACGAGCGCTGAGAAGGCCCCGGGCCTGAAAGCGTCTTGAATTTGAGGACATTTTTTAAGTGAACAGGAACGGCGCCCTACGCTTGAGGATTCACCTGCCGGCTCTCCTTTTAGCGGTCCGCCTTACTTTCGGCGCCTTTCTTTTTTCCCCGGCGGCCGGGGCGGACGCCGGGGACCCCGGAAGGCAATCGCGCCCGGGCTTCATAAGCGGAGCGAAGCCTCGGAATGGAGCCTCTTTCGCGCCGGGGGCGGAGTGGGGTTCGGCGGCCTTGGGGCCGATGGTGAGAGCGGGGCGGAATAACGAGGAAGAAGCGGAGCGCCTTCTTTCCCTCGGGGCGCTCTTCTGGGACGAGGGCCGGATCGACCGCTCCGCGGAATATTATTCCCGGGCCTTGGACCTGGCCAACAACAGGGCCTGGGCGGGGACGGCCGCGTTTTGTGAAGGAGCCCTGGCCGTTATCGGGCTTTACGAATCCGGCAAATCCCATCGCCGCGCTCAGCGGCTGGATGAGGCGGAACGGCATTTCCTTCGAGCGGTCGACTTGTCCAGGAAGATCAAGAGCATCCCTCATGAGGTCAAGTGCCTGAGGCAGCTGAGCATCGTCCACTACTATCGGCTGGGATGGGATCAATATTACTCGGCCAACAAGGAAGCCTACGACCTCGCCGACCGAAACCATTTGATGAGGGAGAAAGCCCACTGCGCCTTCAACCTCGGCTTTTACCGCCTGAAAACAGGCGGATTCCACGCGGCTCATGTCATGTTCTCGCGGGCCGGCGACATCTACCGCCGCTTGGATTCCATCGAGGATGAGGTCGAGTGCGATCACAACATCGGGCTGGTCTATTACGAGGTCGGCGATTACGACCGGGCCCTGAAGAAGATGGACGGTCTCGCGGAGAAAACCGCGGACGAAGACATGAGGGCCGCGATATGGATATCGATGGGGAATGCGAGGAAGAAGAAGACCCAGTTGGACGGCGCGCGGCGGGGGCTGTATGAAGCGGCTGCGTATTATCGTCGGGCGCTTGACGTCGCGATCCGGTCCGGAAACGCCTTCTTGGAGACAGCGGCTTTGAACAACCTGGGGTACCTCTATTATGAAGCGGACAACCCGGCCTTGGCTCTGAGCTATTTCCGCTGCGGCCGGAGAGCGTCCGAGAGGACACCCCATCTGGACCTGAAATGCACGGTCACGGCCAACCTGGCGAACGTCTATTTCAAGATGGGGGATTATCGTTCGGCGGAAAAGCATTATGCCCAAGCCCTGCGGGACGTGCCCCCCGGCGGCTTTCCGGCCGCATTGTGGGAGGTCTTCTACGGCCTGGGACGATGCCATATGAGCTCGGGACGGGAGAAAGAGGCTTTGAGCTGCGCCCTGAAAGCCGTGGATCTGATCGAGAGCGCCGCCGGCAACATCGAGTCCGAGCAGGACAGGGGCAACGTGATGTTCAACAAACATCAGGTTTACGAGTCGGCCATCCGGCTCGTTTACGACGAATACCTGAGATCTTCCGGGGATTTCGGGCCCGGCCTGCGCGTTCTGTCGCTCCTGGACCGGTTCAAATCCAGGACGCTTCTGGATGCGCTGTTAAAAGAAAACGGGAGGACTCCGCTCGACCGGCCGTCCGGACAAGCCGCGCCAAAAGCGGCCGGCGTTTTGCCCGGCCTGACCGCGGATGACCTGTTGAGATGTTTCGGCCGGGAGACCGCGGTGGTCATGTACTCTATCGGCGACTCCCTTTCCCTGGCGGTCATTGTTGCCCGCGGAAAAATCGATTGCTTCAGGCTTCCGGACCGGATTTCCCTGGAGGATGCGGCCGCCCGGTATTGGAAATTGCTGTCCGCTCCTCCGCCCGGAACGTTCCCGGGATATAGGGCGGCGCACAGGCTTTATAAGGAAATCCTGGCTCCGGGACTGCGGCGCTTACCGGAGGGAATAAAAAACATCGTCTTTGTTCCCGACGGGGCATTGAATTTTCTTCCCTTTGAAGCCCTGGTCATGGAGATCAAGGCGGACAAATCCGGTGTCTACCTCATGGACCGGTACAACATATCTTATGCGCCGTCGCTATCCGTCCTCTGCCGGCTTCTCGGCGCCGGGAGCCGGGCCGGACAAGGTCCGGAGGGCGTGTTGTTCGTGGGCAAGAGCGATTATGGCGAATACGCCGACGTTTCGGACGAGGATGAATATCTCTCTTCGCTGCGGGAAGGCTATCTGAAGAACGGGGTCGCTTTCGCCCCCCTGCGGGGAGTCATCCATGAGGCCGAGTTCATTTCCTCAAGCCTCAAGAAGTCGAAGACCACCGTTCTGCTCAACGGCGCGGCGAACGAGGCGGCCGTGAAAAGCATCGGCCTCTCGAGGTACCGGGTTGTCCACTTCGCCTGCCACGGGCTGGTCGACGAGGATTTTCCCCTGAGGTCATCCCTCGTCTTGTCGCGCAACGATGTGTTCGGCGAGGACGGTTTCCTTCAGGTCCCGGAGATAGCCGGCCTCGGCCTGAGAGCCGATTTGGTGGTCCTGTCCGCTTGCCGGACGGGGCGGGGCAAGCTCTCGCGGGGAGAGGGAGTCCTGGGGCTGGCGAGGACGTTTTTTTACGGAGGCGCGCGGTCGGTCCTGTCCGCGCTGTGGAACGTCGATGACGGATCGACCGCCGTCTTCATGAAATATTTATACGAGAATCTTTCGAACGGCTTGCCGAAAAACGAAGCCTTGAGACGCGCCAAGCAAAAGATGAGGCGCTCGGAATACTCGCATCCCTACTTCTGGGCGCCGTTCGTGCTCAGCGGGGATTTTAAGTCCTCTTGCGGGCTGAACTGAGCGGCGGCCGCAAGCGGTTTGGATCATTTTGGTGCGGCGCGCCCGTTTGACAAGGGCCCGGCGGTCGGATATACATTCCTGACTTCGGGCCATGAAAAGACGCATCCTCCTCTCCGCCTCGCTGTTCCATGCCCTGAACGACGCGGCCGCGGTCGTGGTGCCCATGACCCTGCCCCTCTTATACAACCAGCGGTTTCTCGTCACGAAGTATGCCCAGATCGGGCTGCTCTCCAACCTGGGCCTGCTGACCACGCTCGTCTTCCAGGCGCTCATCGCCCACTGGGCGGACCGCTTCGAGTACAAGAGGCTGTTGGTCGCAAGCTGCCTGGGGATGGTCGCCTCCCTGGCCCTCATCACCA
>VGJG01000101.1 GCA_016867615.1 Candidatus Aminicenantota bacterium
ATGCGCCACGCCGCCCGCGTCCGCCGCACCCCCCGCCTCAGCCCCACGTTCGCCGAGGACGAGGAGCTCCGGGCCAAGCTCGACCTGGACAAGCTCGACGGGGAAAAGGTCGTCATCCTCGGCCGTCACCGGGTCGTCCTGTCCCTCTTCCTCCTGGGCATGGCCGCCCTCGTCTTCGGCGTCTTGAAGTTCGGCTGGTTCATCGACGAGATCGCGGGGCTGTTCCTGGCCCTGGGCGTCCTGTCGGGGATCGCCGGCCGCCTGAGCGGCGAGGACACGGCCCGCTCTTTCGTCGAGGGCGCCAGGGACATGATCAACGTCGCCCTGATCATCGGCTTCGCCCGGGCCATCCTGGTCGTGGCCGAGGAGGGCCGCATCCTGGACACGATGCTGCATGCCATGGAGTCGGGCATCTCCCGCTTCCATCCCGTCATCTCCTCCCAGCTCATGTTCCTGGCCCAGTGCGTCATCAATTTCTTTGTTCATTCGGGGACGGCCCAGGCGGCCCTGACCATGCCCATCATGGCTCCCCTGGGCGACCTGGTGGGCATCACCCGCCAGACGGCGGTCTTCGCCTTCCAGCTGGCCGAATACATCAACCCCATCCTGCCGACCTCGGGAGTGACCATGGGCGTCCTGGGGCTGGCCAGGCTCCGCTGGGACAAGTGGGCCCGCTGGTTCCTGCCGCTCATGCTGGTCTGGATGGCCTTCGGGATGCTGGCTCTCGTACCGGCCGTTCTGACGAAGTGGGGGCCGTTCTAGGGATCGCCCTCCTGAGCCGGGCCGAGACCCGGACGCGGGCGAAATGATCCGCAGAAGGTCTTGACAAGAGGGAATTGCGGCTTATAATGTGAGTGAGTATTCACTAACATGAACGGCTCGATCTTCGCCCTGGCTTCGGACACGAAGAAGAACAAAATCATCCTCGCCTGCCTGCGCATCGTGGACGAGCGCGGGGTCAAGGGCCTGACCGTGGCCCGCATCGCCCAGGAAGTCGGGTTCACCGAATCGGCCCTCTACCGGCACTTCAAATCCAAGAGGGAGATCATCGAGCTCATCCTGGACGAAGCCCTGAGCACGGCCCGGGCGCAGTACGTCGCCGTGAAAAAGGTTGCCCGCGACCCGCGCCAGCAGCTGCGCCAGCTTTTGCGTCAGCACCTGGGGTTCCTGGAGATTTATCCCGGGCTGTTCAAGATCCTCTACTCCGACGAGATCCACCTGGGCGAGGGCCATCTCCTGCAAAAGCTGGACCACCTCATCAACGAGCTGGGCACTCACATCGAGGAGATCATCGTTCAGGGGAAAAAATCGGGCGTGTTCAAGAAAGGCGTCGACGTCTCCATGGCCGGCATTCATTTCCTGGGCATCGTCCAGACGGCGTTTTCCTTCTGGTCCTTCAAGTCCAAGAGGGAGTCCTCCCTGGTCCAGACGGGGGACCGGCTGCTGGGCCAGTTTTTCCTGGGCGTCGAGGCCTGACCCCATGAACGCCGGAGTCGCAAGGGGAAATTTCTTAACCGCCGATGAGAGTGAACGCTCACTAACAGGAGTGCCGCATGTGGAGCCGATTCGCTGACTTCGTCATCAAGCGCCGGACACCGGTCCTGGGCGCGATCCTCGTCCTGTCCCTCTTTTTCGCCCTTCAGTACGGGAACCTGCGCTACGACAACCGTTTGACCCAGTGGATCCCCGAGGAGGACGAAACGCTCAAACTCCTCAAGACCACGGGCGAGAAGTTCGGGGCCAACGAGCTCATCCTGGTCATGACCCGGCCCGCGGAGGGGGACGTTTTTTCGCCCTCCTTCCTGAAGACGGTCAAGGACCTCACCCGCGAGCTCCGGGAGCACCGCGATGTCTTCCTCGTGACCTCCCTGGCCAATGTGCCCTACATCGAGAAGTCCGGCGACATGCTGGAGATCAGGGATTTCCTGGAAACGGTCCCCGACACTCCCACGCGTCTCGAGGAGCTCAGGGCATACGCCCTCGGCAAGGAGAACTACGTGGACAACGTCGTCTCCGGCGACGGGCGCTGGCTGGCCCTGGCCGTCTACCTCAAGGCCCGGAACGACCCCATCCGGGCCTTCCGCGAAGAAGTCCTGCCGCTGGTCGAGGAGAGGCTGGGGCGCCGGGCCGAGGTCCATTATTCGGGCATCCCCTCCGACGCTTATTTCGCCGACAGGTTCGTCGCTTCGGACCTGGGGCGGCTCGTGCCCCTCATCGCCTTCCTGGTCATGCTCGTCCTGTATTTCAGCTTCCGCCGCGCTTCGGGCGTCGTCTATCCGCTCCTCGTCGTGGGCGTGGCCTCCTTCTGGGTCTTCGGCTTCATGGCCCTCTTCCGCTGGAAGATGACGCTCATCACCCCCGCCGTGCCCGTCCTGCTCATCGCCCTGGGCTCGGAATACGGCATCCACCTCATGGACCGGATCCAGGCCGAAAGCTCCGGGCCGGACCGGGCGCGGGGCGTCAGGGAGGCCGTGAAGCAGGTCGCCCCTCCGATCGCGATGGCCGCCCTGACGACCATCGGAGGGTTTTTGTCCTTTTCCACAGCCAAGCTGAGGATCATTCAGGATTTCGGGATCCTGTCCGCCTGGGGCATCCTCTTTGCCCTGATCGTCGCCCTGACCCTTATACCCGCCGCGCGCGCCTCGGCGCGGAAGGAGGAGAAGCAATCCGCCTCCCGACCGGCGGCCGGTTTCACTCCCCTGGTCAAAGTCCTCTCCAGAGCCGTCATGAGGCGTCCCCGCCTCATCCTGGCCGTCTCGCTTATCGTTTTCCTTTTTTTCCTGGCCTGGATCCCCCGCATCGAGCGCGAAGTGAACTTCACCGAATACTATCCCCCCGGCAGCCCGCCCCGCGCCGGGGCGGGGATCGCCCAGGAGCATTTCGGCGGGGCATACCCGCTGACGTTGTACGTCCAGTCGGACGGCGAGGCACAGGGCGTCAAGTCCGCCGGCCTGCTGCGCCTCGTGCGGCGCGCTTCGAACTTGCTCCTCGACATCGACGGCGCCGGCCTGCCCTATTCGGCCGCCGACCTCATCCAGGAGCTCAATTTCCAGCTCAACGGCTCTTACGCCGTCCCGGACACGGACACGGGCGTCGCCAACTTGTGGTTCTTCCTGGAGGGCCGGGCCGAGCTCGGCCAGCTCGTCACCGAGGACGCCTCCGAGTGCCTGGTCGTGGCCAAGGCCCGTTCGGCGGCCACGCCTCTGATGAGAAGCATCTTCTCCCGGCTCGGGGACTCGCTCCGCGCGGAATTCGGCGGACCCTGGCTCGAGTACCGGCCGGCCGGGCTTTCGGCCGGGCAAGCTTCCGAGGTCCGCGCGGCGGAGGCCGCGCTCGCGGCCGAGGAGCTCTCCCGGCTGGCCGTCCGCTACGGGGACGGAGCGGACTTCGACGCCGCGGAAACCCGGCGGAGGCTCATCCGGATCGCCGGGAGTCTGCCCTCACCCGGCGACCGTGACGTCCTGGAGGCGGCGGAGAGAGTTTTCGGGGACTTTGTGCGCTCCGAGGCTTTTCCGTTCTTCATGGATCCGGCCTCCCGGGAACGGCTGCTCCGGGACCTCCTCGGCGCCCGGGCCACGGCCGACGACCCTAGGCCGGGCTGGGTCGCCGCCCTGCGGAAGCACGCGCCCGCCGCCGATTACGACGCGGAGCTCGCCGCGGACGCGGCCGAGACGCTGGCCCTGAGACTCGAGGAGGCCCGGACGGCGGCCTTCGCCGCAAGGGCCTGGTCCGCGATCGAGGACCTGCTGCCCGAGAGGGCGCGGCGGGATGAGAACGCCCGAAGGAAGATCATGGGGCTCCTGGCCGAGCCCGCCGACGGCCTGGCCGTTCTTCCCGAGGGGCGCGTTGCGGCGCCGTCTTCCGGCCGGGTCGGGCTGCTGCGCATCGAGCAGAGCGGCACACCCTCCGCCCTGGCCCGGCTCGATCATTTCCTCCTCCTCTCCCAGGTCCAGTCCCTGGCCCTGGCTCTGGTCGTGACCTTCCTGCTCATGTCGGCCATGAGAAAGTCTTTCCGCCTGGGCATCGTCAGCCTCGTGCCCATCCTGGTCACCGTGGCCGCGGTCTACGGCACGCTGGGGTTGGCCGGCGTCCCCCTGGATTACGCCACGATGATGATCGCCGGACTGTCGCTCGGCGTGGGCATCGACTACACCATCCATTTCGTCTATGGCGTGAAGCGTGCCCTGGAGAGGACGGGGAGCCTGGAGGAAGCCGTGGCCGCCGCCTACGAGGAGAAGGGCAGGGCCATCCTGGCCAACTCCCTGGCCGTAACCATGGGCTTCCTCGTCCTCCTCCTGTCGAGCATGAGCCCCCTGCGGCATTTCGGGGGGATGATGGTCGTCTCCATGCTGCTCGCCGCGCTGGCCTCGCTGACCACCCTGCCGGCGCTGCTGCTGTGGGTCAAGCCATTTAAGCGGACGGCCGGAACGGCCCCGGCGCCCGGCGCGGCTCTCAAGAAGAAATCATAAACAAGGAGTCATCATGAATAAAAAAATCACAACCCTGGTGTGCCTCGGGATATTTTGCCTGGGAGCGGGCATTTCCGCCCGCGGACAGAGCGCCGAGGAGATCCTGGGCAAGGTGGACGCGGCCGTCAGCGGCGCGGCGGCGCCCCGGGACATGGAGGCGGTCATGACCATGACCATCACCTCCGCCTCGGGGGCGGTCAAGACGCGCCGCCTCCGCGTCTGGTCCCAGGCCGCCGGCGGCGGCGCGTCGCGGCGCCTGATGAAGTTCCTCTCGCCGCCCGACGTCCGGGACATCGGCTTCCTGAGCCTGTCCGACGACCAGATGTACCTCTACCTTCCCGAGTTCCGCCGCATCCGGCGCATCGCCTCCCACAACAAGAGCGAGAACTTCGTCGGCTCGGATTTTTCCTACGAGGACCTCGGCGCCTCGGCCTTTTCCCTCTCCTACGCCCCCTCCCTGGCCGGGCAGGACGACGCGACCTGGACGCTCGTCCTGGAGCGCAAGCCGGGGTCGGACAAGCTTTACAAGAGGATCAGGCTCGTCGTCTCCAAGGAAGCGCTCCTTCCGGTCCGGATGGAGATCCATGACAACTCGGGCGCGCTGGTCAAGGTCGAGGAGCAGGAGAACGGCCGCGCGGGTTCGTACCGGGTCCCGGTCCTGATCCGCATGAAGGACGTCAAGTCCGGGTCGCGCACCGAGCTGGTCATGAGCGACATCAAGGTCGACCGGGGGTTGACGGACGAGGTGTTCACCCAGAGAAACCTCCAGCGGAGGGCCCAGTGAAGCGCATCCCGGCCGCTGTCCTGACCGCGGCCTTCTTCCTGTCGGCCGCCGCGGGCCTGGGGGCTGATACCGCGCTTTCCGGCATGGTCAAGCTCTTCTCCTCGGTCTATCTCCAGGATCATGCCTCGGGGACCTATTTCTCCCACGGCGCGGGGGAGTTCGGCCTGAGACGGCTCGAAGTCCGTTTCTCGCTCGCGGGCCGCGCGACCGACAGGGTCGGCTACGGCCTGCGGCTCGACGGCTTCGCCACCCCCGAGGCCATGTCCCTCGGCTCGAACTCCGGGCTCCTGCCCGAGTCGGAGAGCACGGGAGCGCCGCTCCGCAGCGAGCCGTTCGACCTTGTGCTCACCGAAGCCTGGGTCGCGGTCGAGGGGCTGGTGTTCAAGAACCTGGACTTGACCGTGGGCCGGCAGCGCCTCTCCTGGGGAACGGCCGACAAGGTGGGCGTGGTGGACAACCTCAACCCCGTCGACCTGGCCAACTTCTTCACCTTCGACCCCGATCATTTCGCCGAGAGACGTCCCCAGACGGCCGTCAACCTGGAATACCATTTCGGCCCGACGGGCAAGCTCCAGCTCGTCTGGCTGCTCGAGCGGCAGTACTCGCCCCTGCCGCGGGGTTTCACCGATCTCCTCCGGGGAGATTTTGGCTCCGCGGCGGAGGTCCACGTCGCCTCCCGGGAGCCGCTCCTCAGGCACACGAACCTCGGTTTCCGCTTATCGACCGTCGTGGCCGGGACGGACGTCGGCCTGACCTATTACCGGGGGAACTTCCCTCTGCCCGTCCTCACCGGCCTGTCGTTCACGGCCGCGGGGTGCGACTTGCGCTACGATTATCCGGGCCAGCAGGTGCTCGGCGCGGACCTGGCGGGCGAGGCCCTGGGGATCGGGTTCTGGGCCGAAGCGGCCTACGTCGTTCCGGAGAGCATCCGGGGCTCGGTGTCCAGGCCGGTGTTCGTCAACGGCGGCCTCGTCGATTTCGTCACGGCCTTTCCCGTGTTCGAACGCGGCTGGCTGCGCGCCGTCCTGGGCGCCGACACGACGCTCTCCTGGGGGACGGGGCTTTATCTCAACCTCCAGTACGTCCGGGGATTTTTCGACGAGGGCGCCTACGCGGACGACTACAAGCGGCTGTTCCAGAGGGGCCGGGGCATGTTCTTCGGCGAGCTCGAGGACTACGTCCTGGGCCGCGCCGAGTACAAGCTCCTGCGCGGCGACCTGAAGCTCGAGCTCGGCGGGCTGGTGGAGGCGGCCGGCGGCGCC
>VGJG01000102.1 GCA_016867615.1 Candidatus Aminicenantota bacterium
GACCTTTTCGCCCTCGGCCTGTCCGATGAGGACGACCCCCGAGCCCAGCTTCTGCTTGAGACCGTCGGCCAGGGCGCGGAGCTCCTCCCTGTTCAGACCGTCGCTCCTCCGGGTCAGGAGGGAAACGCCCCGGACCGAGCGGACTTGTTCCCCGGCCGGGTCCTCCTCGCGGCGGATGAGCTTCTGCCGGAGGAGGCGGTTTTCTTTCTCCCTTTCCCGGATTTCATCACGGAGCCGCTTCACCTGGACGGCCAGGTCCCCCGGCGACACGTTCAACACAGCCTGGAGCTCCTCGATCAGCGATTCCATGGCCTGCATTTCAGTCAGGGCTTCCTCCCCCGTCACGGCTTCGATGCGTCTCATGCCCGCCGCGACCGATCCTTCGTCGACGATCTTGAACATCCCCAGACGTCCGGTGGAAGAGGAATGGATTCCGCCGCACAGCTCACGGCTGAAATCGGAGATCGAGATCATGCGCACCCGGTCCCCGTATTTTTCCTCGAAGATGGCCATGGCTCCCGAAGCCAGGCCTTCTTCCAGAGTCATGACCCGCGTCTCTACGGGCAGGTTTTCCCGGATCTTTTCGTTGACCAGACGCTCGACCTTGCGGATCTCTCCGCTGCTCAGCGCGGCGAAATGAGTGAAATCAAAGCGCAGCCGCCCGGGCTGGACGAGGGACCCGGCCTGCTTGACGTGCTCACCCAGGACCTGGCGCAGCGCGGCGTGGAGGAGATGGGTGGCCGTATGGTTGCGCCGCAGCGCCGTCCGGCGCTCGTCGTCCACGGCCGCTTCCACTTCGTCCCCCGCCTCCAGGCGGCCGGAGAGCGCCGTCACCCTGTGGGCGACGACCTCCGGAAGGGGGGTATACGTCTCTTCCACGCGTCCTGAAAAGCGGGGATTCTTCAGGGCGCCCGTATCCCCGGTCTGTCCTCCGGCCTCGGCGTAAAAGGGCGTCCGGTCGAGGATGACGTCGCCCGTTTGCCCCTCGCTCAGCGAATCCGACTTTTTTCCCCCCCGGACGACCCCCAGGACGCGCGCGCCCTCGAGGCGCGAGCGCTCATAGCCCTCGAAAAGAACCGCGGCGCCGAGGAAAGACTCGTACGCTTTGCGCTCCCGAGTCGAGGCGTCTCCCTTCCACGCCTCCCGGGCTCTCTTTTTCTGCCTGTCCAGCTCCTCCTGGAAGCCGGGCTCGTCCAGGGACAGCCCCCGCTCCTCGGCCATCTCCCGGGTGAGGTCGAGGGGAAATCCCAGAGTGTCATAAAGCTTGAAGACCTCGGGACCGGAAAGAACGGTCCTGCCCTCCTCCCGCGCCCGGCCGGAGAGGTCGTTGAAGACCCTCAAGCCGGAAGCGAGCGTGGCGGAGAACCGCTCCTCTTCCGAGAGACAGATCTTGCTGACGAAGGCCGCCGCTCCCAGGAGCTCGGGATAGGCGTCCTTCATCACGTCCGCTACGGCTCCGGTGAGCTTGTAGAGGAACGGCCGGTCCAAACCCAGAAGGCTTCCCCGGCGGAAAGCGCGGCGGACGAGCCTCCGCAGGACATAGCCCCGGCCGTCGTTGGCGGGCATGATGCCGTCGCTGAGGAGAAAGGTCACGGCCCGGAGGTGGTCGGCGATCACCCGGACGGCGATGTCCCCCTCGTCCCCGGAAGGATACTCGCGCCCTGAGGCCTCGGCGATGCGGGCCAGGAGGGGCAGGAACAGGTCGGTCTCGTAATTGCCGGCGCAGCCCTGCAGGGCGGCGGTCATGCGTTCCAGTCCCATGCCCGTGTCGATCGAGGGCGAGGGCAAAGGCAGGAGCCGGCCCGAGGCGTCCTGTTCGAACTGCATGAAGACCAGGTTCCAGAGCTCGACCATCCGCTCGCTGCCCGATTCGATCAAACTCCGGGGGGAGCCGGAGAGGCCGTCTCCGCCCCGGTCGTAATGAACCTCCGAGCACGGACCGCAGGGCCCGGTTTCTCCCATGGACCAATAGTTGTCCTTTTTCCCGAAACGGAAGATGCGTTCGGCCGGAACGCCGACCCGCTCGTTCCACAGACGGAACGCCTCCTCGTCCTCCCGGTAAACGGTGATGTACAGCCGCTCGGACGGCAGGCGGAAGACCTCGGTCACCAGCTCCCAGGCGAAGGACACGGCCTCGGCCTTGAAGTAGTCCCCGAAGGAAAAATTGCCCAACATCTCGAAAAAGGTGTGGTGCTTGGGCGTGCGCCCCACCTGCTCCAGGTCGTTGTGCTTGCCGCTGACCCTGAGGCACTTCTGGACCGAGACCGCCCGCTTATAGCTTCTCTGTTCCCGCCCCAGAAAGATGTTCTTGAACTGGTTCATGCCCGCGTTGGTGAAGAGCAGGCTCGGGTCGTCCTTGGGCAGAAGGGAGGAGCTGGGGACGACCCGGTGTCCGCGGCGGGCGAAAAAATCGACGAAGGCCAGACGGACGTCTTGGGCCTTCATGCCCTCCCCTTCTTCTCCCGGTCCGTCCGCCGGTCCACCTGCTTCATTCGCTTCTCCATGTCCTCCAGGGCGATGTCCAGCGTGGACTGGATGCCCTGGACGCGGAGCTTGAACCCGTCCGGGTTGGAGCTGTAGGTCATGCCCTGCTCGAAGGAGATGTAGCCCAGCTTGAAGAGGTGGTAGATGGACTGGTCGAAGGTCTGCATTCCGTACTCCGACACCCCGCTCTGGATGGCGTCGCGGATGAAGTTCGTCTTGTCCCTGTCCAGGATGCACTCCTGGATGGTGCCCGTGGTGATCATCACCTCCACGGCCGGCACCCGGCCCGACCCGTCCTGGCGGGGGATGAGGCGCATGGAGATGACCGCCCGGAGGAGACTGGCCATCTGCAGCCGGATCTGGCGCTGCTGGTGGGGAGGGAAGACGGCCACGATGCGGTTGATCGATTCCGGCGCGTCCAGGGTGTGCAGAGTGCTCAAAACCAGGTGGCCCGTCTCGGCGGCCATAATGGCCGTCTCGATCGTGTCCGCGTCCCGCATCTCGCCCACGAGGATGATGTCCGGGTCTTCGCGGAGCGCGGCCCGCAGGCCCCGGGAAAAGCTCGTGACGTCCTCCCCCACCTCACGCTGGCAGATCATGCTCTGCTTGTCGGCGTGGAGGAATTCGATGGGATCCTCGATGGTGATGATCCGCTCCCTCCGGAAGCGGTTGATGTGATCGATCATCGAGGCCAGGGTCGTGGTCTTGCCGCTGCCGGTCGTGCCCGTGACCAGGACCAGGCCCCGTGGGTACTCGCAGATCTTCTCCAGAATCTCGGGCAGGAGCAGCTCGCGGATGCTCTTGACCTCGAAGGGGATGATCCGCAGGGCCAGGGACAGGGTTCCCCGCTGAAGAAAGATGTTGCCCCGGAAGCGACCGTACCCCGAGAGGCTGTAGGCGAAATCCACGTCCATGTTCTCCCGGAGCTTATTCTTCTGGTATTCGTTGAGCAGGTCCTCGACGACCTCGTCCATCTCCTGCGACGCGAGGCGGCCCAGGCCCGTCAAGGGGAAGAGGGCGCCGTGGATCCGCAGAGTGGGATACTGTCCGACCTTGAGATGGATATCCGAGGCCTCGCGCTCGATGCCCACCTTAAGCAGCTCGTCGATGTTCATGGCCGTCACCATTCGATCATCGTCAGCCAGCGGTGCGCATCCGGCCGCCGGCCCTCGATGATGTCAAAGAAACGTTCCTGGAGCGCGGACGTCACAGGACCGCGGCGGCCCGTGCCGACCGGGATCCTGTCGATCGAGCGGATGGGCGTGATCTCCGCGGCCGAGCCGGTGAAAAAAACCTCGTCGGCGGTGTAGAGCAATTCCCGGGGGACGGTCGATTCCGATACGGACAGACCCATCTCGCCCGCCAGGGTGATGACCGAATCGCGGGTGATCCCCGGAAGGATGGAGCAGGACAGGGGCGGGGTCAGGAGGGCGCCGTTGACCACCAGGAAGATGTTCTCCCCGCTGCCCTCGCTGACATGCCCCCGGGCGTTGAGTCCGATGCCCTCGCTGTAACCGTTCTTCAGGGCTTCCAACTTGATCAGCTGCGAATTCATATAATTGGCCCCCGTCTTGGCCAGGGCGGGAAAGGTGTTGGGCGCCATACGCTGCCAGGAGGAGACGCAGACGTCCACGCCGTTTTCCAGGGCCTCGGGACCGAGATATTTTCCCCATTCCCAGACCAGGACGGCGCAATCCACGGGGTTGGGCGTGGGGTCGACGCCCAGGGCGGTGTAGCCCCGGTAGACGAGCGGCCGGACATAGCAGGACCTCAGCTTGTTGGCCCGGACGGTGTCGATGACCGCCCTGTTGAACTCCTCCTGGGTGTAGGGCATGTCCATGCGGTAGATCTTGCAGGAGTTGAATAGGCGTTTGGTGTGGGTCTCCAGGCGGAAGACGGCCGTGCCCCGGGGGGTGTCGTAGGCGCGAAATCCCTCGAACATCGAGGACCCGTAATGAACACAGTGGGAGGCGACGTGGATGCGGGCCTCCTTCCAGGGGACGAGCCGGCCGTTCATCCAGACAAGGCCGTCTTCCTTAAAAGGGCTCATGGATGACTCCTTTCCCAAGGTTGTCGGTCTTCCGTCCGTCGATCATCGCCCGGCGCCCATCTTAGCCCAACCCTCAAAATCAAGTCAAACCCCTCGGAGTTTGGGACCGGGAGTCCGGACAGGTCCCGGCCTAGGACACGGACTCGCCGCAGTGCGGGCAGGACGTGGCGCGGAAGGGAAGGTGCCGGCGGCAGTTCCAGCACAACTCCTGGCCCGAGCGTTCCCGGGCCCGTATCCTCTCCCGGATATCGTCCATCTCGACCGTTTTCTTGTCCTTGCTCTTCAGGGCGGCCAGGGCCTGAGTGATCTCGGCCGCCCGATGGAAGCGGTCCTCGATGCGCAGCGCCAGGCAGCCCATGATGATCTCGTCGATCTGTCGGGGGATTTTCGGGTTCTTGATCCGGGGCGGAGTGATGCGTCCCTGCTGGGCCAGCTCCAGGATCTTGAACGGGTCGGCGTCGAAGATGGGCGGCCGGCCGGCGATCATCTCGTAAAAGATGCATCCCAGGGAATAGATGTCCGAGGCGTAGGTCGCTTTGCCGGCGAACTGCTCGGGAGCCATATAGGGCGGGGAGCCGATGCGCGTCGAGGCGAAATGGACGTTCTGCATCCAGGCCGAGGTGCCGAAGTCGGTGATCTTGACCGTCCCCTCCTCGGAGACCATCAGGTTGGAGGGGCGCAGGTCCCGGTGGATGATCTTGTTCTTGTGGGCGTGGTCCACCCCGGAGGCCACTTGCCGGATGTAGTCCACGGCCAGCTCCCAATCCAGGATCTTCTCCCGGTCGAGGATCTTCTCCAGGGTCTTGCCCTTGATGTATTCCATGACCATGAAAAAGACGCGGTTCTCCTTTTCCGCGGCCAGCATGCGGACGATGTTGGGGTGATTGAGGGCGGCCTGAAGACGCGGCTCTTTAAGCAGCTTAAAGAGCTCCAGGGACTGCTTGTGGGGGACTTTGAGCGCCACCTTGATGTCCAGCCAGGTGTCCTTGGCCAGAAAAACGGTTCCGAACCCCCCGCTTCCCAGGGAGCGGAGGATCTCGTACTTGCCGACCTTCTGGCCCTGGAGGAACATGTCACATCACCCAGTAATGGCTGAGCAGGCTCAGTCCGCACAGGGCGGCCGTCTCCGCGCGGAGGAGGCTGCGGCCCAGGGAGGCCGGCCTGTGTCCCGCCTCCCGCATCAGGCGCTCCTCCCGGGCCGACCAGCCGCCCTCGGGCCCGACGAGCATGCTGGCCGACGCCGGCGTTCCGGCTTCTCCTCCCCGCCCCCCGGTGACGATGTCTCCCAGCGGCTCGCCGCCCCGCTCGCTCAAGAAGATCTTGACCTCCGAAACGTCCTCCCGGAGGAAATCCGCCAGCGTCCGCGGCGGCCGGATCTCGGGCACGGCGCCCGTCTTGCATTGTTTCGCCGCTTCGCGGGCGATGCGCGACCATCTCCCCAGGCGGGCCTCGGAGAGGGCGGAGGACTTGACCACGGATCTTTCGGCGGCGATGAAGACCAGGACCGAAACGGCGAGTTCCACGGCGCCCCGGATCACGGATTCGAGGACGGGCGGCTTGAGGAGGGACATGGCCAACGTCAGGGACGAACGGGGGATGAACGCCCCCTGCCGCGACAGGATCCTGACCACCGTTCCGCCGCGGCCGGAGGATGCGACAACAGCTTGATAGACCCCTCCCCGTCCGTCGAACAGCTCGACCGCGTCTCCCTTCCGCACCCGGGCCACCCGGCTCAGATGATGATGCTCCTCTCCCTCGACCCGGATAAGAGACCGTGCCCCGGGAGGCTCGGAGAGGAAAAATCGATTGGCGGTCACGCGTCTCCTAATGAACGACGTCCCGGAGCGGGTCGAGCGTCGTCGGGACGCCGTCCTCCTGCGCCTCTCCCCGGAGGGCGGCCAGCTGGCGGAGGAGAGCCTTCTCTTCCCGGCTGAGCTTCT
>VGJG01000103.1 GCA_016867615.1 Candidatus Aminicenantota bacterium
CCTCATCACCACCGCCCCGACGTTCGGCCTGCTCCTCTTTTTCCACATCCTGATGCGCATCTTCAACAGCTTCTACCACCCTCTGGGCATTTCCCTCGTCGCCAAAACGCATGCGCGGGGGGACATCGACCGGGCCATGGGCGTGCAGAGCGGCTCGGGCAACCTGGGGGTGCTCGCGGCGTTTCTCACGACCGGCTTTCTCGCCCAGGCCTACGGATGGCGGCGGCCGCTCCTCGCCTGGGCCGCGGCCGGCCTGCTGCTCGGCGGCCTGAGCTTCCTGGCCGTGCGCGGGGTCTCGACCAGGGTCCGGGGGGCGGAGCTTCCGAAGGCCTCCCGCTGGCTCGAGACGGCCGGCCGGATCCGGGACTTCATCCCGGGCTTCATCTACGGGGGAGCGGGGTGGGGTGTGGTCATCTATTTCGCGCCCTCGCTCTTCAACCACAAATTCAAAGTCCCCCTCGGCCGGACGGGGATCTACCTCGCCCTGTGGATCGGGGTGGGAACGGCGGTGACCTATCTTTTCGGCTGGCTGTGCCGCCGCCTGGGACGGAAGAGGCTGACCATGCTGTCCATGGGCGGCTCCGCCCTGACCCTGGCCCTCATCGGCCTGGCGCCCCGGAGCGGGCCGGCCCTCGCCGGGCTGGTCCTCTACGGCGTGTTCCTCTTTCTCATCTACCCGGCCATGCAGGCCTTCGTCGGGACCCGTGTCCCCGACAGGGACCAGGCGCTGGCCTTCAGCCTGGTGTCCAATATCCAGGTCTTCTCCGGCGCCCTGATCGTCCTCCTGTCAGGCTTCCTCTCGGACCTGATCGGCATCCACGCGCCCTTCCTGCTGATGGCGGTGCTGGGAGCGATCCTGGCCGCATTCTACGCGCGGCGCGCGCCCAAAGACCGATAGGTGCGATTAAGACGGGGTCGCGTCTACACTTTCCACTTTTTTGATTAGCCCTGACTCCATAATAGATATGCCCACTCGTCAAAAAGCCGAGTCAATTTGGAGGGGGAACCCGCTTCGCGCTTCCCCCTTCCAACGGTCACTCCGTTCCCTGCCTGCAACCTTGCCGGAGGCGCCATCTTTTGCGCCCCTCAACTGATAGCGGCGGGTAGTTCCCGGAATGGGACAGTTTTTCTCGCCAGGGGCATGAACCCCGCGCTGCGATCAAGGGGTCACACCCCCTTGGAGAACTTCCGAGGACAGGCTGCCCGTGGCAAGCCGAGGGGCATGTCCGCCTGTCGTCAATTAAAAGCAGAACGCGGCGACGCGGCCGTTTCAGCGGCTGACGACGACCCGGCACTCGGCGCCCGGGGTGCGCAGCGGCGATTCGAGGTAGCCCGTGGAGAGGACATCGACCTGGACATGGAAGAGCGTCCGGCCGCCGTCCTCCTCGAAGGCCCAGCCGACCAGGCGGCGGGGAAGCTCCTCTCCCCGGGCCTTGAGGCTCTCGACGGCGACGCCGCCGACGTCCCTCCACCTCTCCGTCCATTCGCAGGTGATGAGCAGCCGGTCGTTGAACTGGCCGGTCCGGGACAGGTCCGCATAGTAGGTGTCGCTGAAGGTCGTCTTCAGGGCGGGGTTTTTGACCCGGGCCGTGATGATGACGCGGCCGGACTCCGGGGTGAGCTTCGCATCGAGCGGCGGGGCGGTCACGGGCTCCATGACCTTCAGGGCCGGGTCGCCGAAGAGAACGCGCGACGCCGTCCCGGTGAGCATGATCTCGGCGGGCGTCCGGGGCGAGGGGGAGCCTTCTTCGAGGGGCTTCAGGGACAGCGGCTTGCCGCCCCAGGCCAGGATCACGCCGTCGTGCGTGTGCTTCATGACCTCCCCCAGGGACGAGCCCGTGTAGGCCAGGAAGTCCATCTCCTGGTAGACCGGGATGCCGTGGTCGGGGTGGAGGGCGGCGAGATAAGCGACGGCCTGATTGGCCAGGATTCCCAGGCTGAACGCGTGGGCGGGAGGGACGCTCCTCGGGCGGGCCGCGCCCGTTTCGATGTCGAACCAGCGTCCCGTCACGCCGGTGTAGCAGGCGCCGTTGAAGACGACCGAGGGCGAGAAGGGCACGCGGCGGGCGAACGGGCCGTTCAGGCAGTCCACGACCCGGTCGGGATAGCCGTGGCCGCCGAAGTGGATGAGGCCCGCGCCGCCCATCTCGCCCAGCCGTTCCTTGGTGAACCCCTCCGGGCCGTGGGAGATCGTGTGCGTGGGGATAGCGGCGGCGAGCGCCGGGAGCATGAAGCTTCCCCGCTGCTTCAGCCAGCCGTCTTTCTGCATGCCCGAGTTGGGGCCGAGGTTGTCGATGAGGGCCGCCGGGAGCTTGAGGGCGCCTCGGACGGCGTCGTCGATGCGTTTCACGAAGCGGAGGACCGCGGACGGGCTCTCGCCGGTGATGAAGCCCGTCCGGACGTCGACGAAGGGGTCGTCGTCGAGGGCGGCGGAAAGCGCGAGCCATTTCCAGGCCAGGTTGACGTCGAGCTCATCGGGTTTGATGAAGATGAGGCAGTAATGCGGCCGCAGCTCCCTGAGCCGGCTTTGCAGAAGATCGAGGCCGCTCAAATCGAGCTCCGCAACCCCGGCGTCCGGATGCATGCGCCGGGCCAGTTCGACGGCCTGCCCGTAATCGGCGCCCGCCCGCGCGGTGTGGAGGATGAGATACGGCCCGCGCCCGTCCAGGCTGACGGGCAAATGGCCCGCCTCTTCCCGCTCGGCCTTGGTCCCGCAGCCCGTTGATAAAAGGAACAGCACCGACATCATGATCGGGAGGACGAGAAAAGCCCGGTTCATTTTCATGCGCGATTCTCCGATGAGCTTCAATTATTTTATATTGCGGACGGGGTCGCGTCTACACTTTCCACTTTTTTGAGTAAGAAAAATGCTCTCTTCCATTTTGTATGGGTCAGCCGCCCTCGCCAGACCTTTTTTTTCAGACGCTATCGCCGAGCCGAGTTGAGGCGCCGGAATCGCCCCGAACATTCAGGCCGGCTGACCTCCCTGCGAAACCAAACGCCTTTGAGTTCGCCTAGACGGAGACGGGGTTTTGGTTCACCGACGTGGAGCGGCTCAAAAAGTGGAAAGTGTAGACGCGACCCCGTCTTCATCGGGTATACTGAATCGGAGCGAAAGAGGAGGCCATGGCTCAATACATAATCAGGAAAATTCTTTTGGCGCACTGCAAGAAAGGTCCGCAGGTCTGTTTCCTCTGCCGGGACATGAGCGAGGAACGGATCTGTCTTTTGGATGTCGACCCGCCGCATCCCGGCGAAATCCAAAGACGCGTGATCGAGACCGGCCGGGGGGAAAACAAGCGCTGGCGGGAGTATGAAATCGCCCGGGTCTTCAAGGACAGCGGCGAAGCTCGGGATTTCGCCCGGCGGCAGGGCATCGAGGATATCGAGATCTGAGACGGGAAAGGCCGGAGGGGAGCGCGCGGAAGTGGACGAGCCGAAAATCCTTAGCCTCGGCGCGGTCAAGGTCGGTTTCCCGGCCGTGCTGGCCTCGCTGGCCGGATACAGCGACCTGGCTCACCGCCTCCTCTGCCGCTCGCTCGGCGCGCCCTACGCCGGGACCGAGGCCATGCTGGCCCACATGCTGCTCGTGGACAACAAGCTCCGGCGCCGCCTGGTGCGCATGGACGCGGCCGACCATCCGGTCGCCGGCCAGCTCATGGGCGCGGAGCCCGAGGTCATGGCCCGCGCCGCCGCGGTCCTCGACGACATGGGGTTCGACGTCGTGGACCTGAATTTCGCCTGTCCGGTGAAGAAGGTCCTCGGCCGGGGGCGGGGCGGCGCGCTCATGGAGAAGCCGGACCTGGCCCTGGACATCGTCCGGGCGGTCGTCCGCGCCGCGCCCCGGCGGCCGGTCACGGTCAAGCTGCGCCGCGCCTACGGCGACGGCGGCGACGAGGCCTTCTGGAAGATCTCCCGGGGGGCGTTCGACGCGGGCGCGGCGGCCCTCTGCGTCCACGCCCGGACGGTCGAGCAGAAGTACCGCGGCCGGGCCGACTGGGATTTCCTGGCCCGGGTCAAGGCCGCCTTTCCGGACAGGACAATCATCGGCTCGGGCGACGTCTTCCGCGCCGAGGATGTCCTGGAGATGATCCGGCGCACGGGCGTCGACGGCGTGAGCGTCGCCCGGGGCGCGATCGGCAACCCCTGGATCTTCGCCCAGGCGCGCGCCCTGGCCGCGGGCGGCGATGTGCGCGAGCCGACCCTCTCCGAACAGCGGGCGCTCATCGAGCGGCACTTCGAGCTCACCAGCCGCCTCTACGGCCCGCGCTTTGTCGTCAAGAAGATGCGGCGCTTCAGCATCCACTACGCGGGCCTCCACCCTCAGCCGTCGCGCGCCCGCGCGGCCTACATCGCCGTCAAGTCGCTCGACGACTGGCGCGCCGCCCTCGACGCGCTCTATTCGTGAAGACAGACGGACAGGCCCCGCGGCTTGCGGCAGGGAGCCTGGCGTCAATAAAAAACCCCTGCCCCAAACATTTTAGAGGCGCAGAGGATAGGGCCTCCGGCAATGTCGTTGGCAGGGAGCGAAGCGACCGCGGGAAAAGGGATGAAACGCGCAGCAGGTTTCCCCTCCAAGTTGACTGGATTATCTGAGCTTCTTTCTTGAAGCGGATCGAGGGCGTGCAACGAGCCGATCAGTAATGATACCTTGCTTGCAGGAAGATGACCGACGTCTCCCTGACGAGATAGACCAGGCGGTGTTCCTGGCTGAGCCGACGCGACCAGACGTCCGGCGCCAAGTGTTTCAGGGGCTCGGGCTTGCCGGCGCCGCGGAAAGGATCGCGGAGGACGGCGTCCATGAGGTCGATGACTCTGAGCGCCGTTTTGCGGTCGTTCCGGACCCAGGTGCGGAGGTCTTCGAGGAAGGAGGGGAGAAAGACGGCCTCACGGCTTATTGGGCTCAAGGCCGACCTCGCGGCGGAGCTCGTCGAGCGTCAGGGAGACGCCCTTTCCTTCGAGGGCCTCGTGAAGCGCGGAGAGAAGCCTCTGGGCGTTCCGGGGGGACCGGAGAAGATGGGCCGTCTCGAGAATGGAAGCCAGCTCATCCTCGGCGATCATGGCCACCCGTCCCCCCTTGCGGCGCTCGATGATGACGGTCTCGCGGTCTCGACAGACGCGGTCGAGCAGGGAAGCAAGGTTCGCCCGGGCGTGGCTGTAGGTCGTTCGTGTGGCCATGTGGCGATTCTTTATTTGTACAATATTATTGTACATATATGACCTCCTCAGTCAAGCCCACGGCGGCTTGATGACGATTCGTAGCTATTCTTCATGAAGTCGCTCCGGGAGGCGGATGATCTCTCGTTGAAGAGGACGTGCCGGCGGTCGAGCCTTTCTCGCCGGGGGCGGTCGGCATGGACGCCCCTTCCGCCGCCGGCGCAAGGCCGTTCCGGAGATCGGATCAGCTGAAAGGAATTGATCGGGGAAGAGCCGCCGGGTAAAATGGCTCCATGAAATCCTACCGCCGCGAGCTGTGGTTCGAGGTCCCGTCCCGCCGCGGGTTCGTCAACATCACCGAGCGGGTGCGCGACTGCCTCCGGGAAAGCGGCGTTCGCGAGGGCCTGGTCCTGGTGAACGCCATGCACATCACCGCCTCGGTCTTCATCAACGACGACGAGAGCGGCCTGCACGCCGACTACGAGGAGTGGCTGGAGAAGATCGCCCCCCACGCCCCGACCTCGCGCTGGCGCCACAACCGCACGGGCGAGGACAACGCCGACGCCCACCTCAAGCGCCAGGTCATGGGCCGCGAGGTCGTCGTGGCCGTCACGAAGGGCGACCTCGACTTCGGCCCCTGGGAGCGGATCTTCTACGGCGAGTTCGACGGCCGCCGCCGCAAGCGCGTCCTGGTCAAGATCATCGGCGAGTGAATCGATAGAAAGGAGTTCGGACATGAGCAAACCGCGTTTCCTCCAAAAGGAGATCCCGCGCCGCTCCTTCATGGAGATCGGGTTCAAGGGAGGGCTGGCGCTTGCGGCGACGCCGGCGCTGCTCAAGGACCTGCTGGCCGGGAAAACGGAGACCCGGGCCCTCCCGGCCGACCGGGGCCTTCTCGACAAGGTCATCGCCCAAGCCCTGGCCAAGGGCGGCGATTTCGCCGAGGTGTATCTCGAGAACCGCGTCAGCCGGCGGATCGTCATGGAGGAATCGAAAATCAAGAGCGCCGTCCTCAACCTCAGCCGCGGGGCCGGCGTGCGGGTCATCGCCGGCGAGAAGACGGGCTACGCCTACAGCGACGAGATCGACGAGGCCGCCCTCCTCCGGGCGGCCGAGACGGCCTCCTATGTCGCCGGAGGCGGAGGGCCGTCCCGGGCCGTTCCCGTCGCCCCGGCCGAGCGGCCGTCCTACATCACCGTGCGGCTGCCGCTCCAGGACGTCGCCGACGAGAAGCGCCTGGACGTCCTCCGCCGGGCCGACCAGGCGGCGCGCGACTAC
>VGJG01000104.1 GCA_016867615.1 Candidatus Aminicenantota bacterium
CCCGAGGGCGACTTTCTTCTCCGGGGACGAGCCGCTCACGGCGCCCCCCCTCCGGACCGGGCAGCGCTTCGGGCGAGCGCGTCCAGAAGCAGGCGCCCCAGCGGGCGCGGCGCGTAACGGCTGCGGACGAGCTCGAGGCCGTTCCCGGCGATCCGGTCGCGCAGTCTCTTGTCCGCTTTCAGCTCCAGGACGGCCGCGGCCAGGGATTCGGGCCAGGGCGGATCACAGACATAAACATGTTCCCGGTGCGAGAAAAATTCTTCAACGGCGGGCGTCCGGGCCGTAACCACGGGCTTGCCCATGCCCATGGCCTGAAAAATCTTATGGGGCACGACCCGGGCCGCTTTCTCCGTCCGTCCGAAAAGGCCGAGACAGACATCGGCCGCCTCGATGCGGCCGGGCAGGTCTCCGAGCGCCGACCAGCCCTCGAAGAGGACGTTGTCCGCGCCGAGCCGTCCCGCCAGAGAGACCGCGGCGGGACGGGTCTGGCCGTCTCCGACGAGGCGGAAGACCACCGACCGGTCCCGGGGGCCGACGATCGCCGCGGCCCGGACGATCGATTCCACGCCGTGAAGCGGCAGGAAGGAGCCGATGAAGAGCACGGTAAAGACCCCCGAAGGCCCGCTCTTCGGCCCGCCCTTCGGGATGAAGATCCGGTCGTCATACCCCACGGGCACGACGGCCGTTTTTCGGGGAGCGAGCCCGAAACGCGTTCGAAAATATTCCGCGTGGGCGGCCGTGTCGGCCAGGACGAGGCCGGGCATCAGGAACGCCCAGCGGTCGATAACCAGGTTCCAACGGGCTTCGACCGAGGACGGCGGCATTCTCCTCCAGTCGAGGATCTTGGTCTCGTACCTCGAGGCCAGGGGATCGTGGACGAGCCGGCGGCCGAGGAGCGCGGACGTCAGCCGGGCCAGGGGAACGTCCTTCTGCCGGAACTCGGGGACGAAGACGACGTCCGCCCGCCGGGCCGCGGCGAGACCGCGGAAAAAGAGGCGGGGGTAGCGCAGCCAGAATTTCTCCCGGCCGGGCGCGCGGCATTCGAAGACTTCCGCGCCGTTCAGGCGCAGCCCCTCCCTGAGGACCGCGTTCCGCGGATAGAGAGGGTCGTAGCCCCCGAAAAAGCAGATTTTCACGCTAAACACTTAACCTCAGCGCTCCGATAAGTCAAGCCGAAGAAGCCTCCGGTGGAACACATGACGAGTGCGGCTTTCTTTGCACGGAAGGAAGCCGTCGCCGGGGCCATGCTCAGCCGTTCGGCGAGGACATGCCGGCCATCCCGTTCAGCCCAAGCTCTTTGAACCAATATAAAATGGGGGAAGTCCTGAGCAAGCGCCGATTGACGCCGGAGGGGCGGTGGGATAAGATACGCCGCAGGAGCGACTCTCATGGCCATCGACCCCGAACTCCTCGAAATCCTCGCTTGCCCGGAATGCAAGGTCTCCGTGACCCTGAACCGGCAGGGGACCGGCCTGCTCTGCGGGCGGTGCCTGCGCCTCTACCCCATCGTGGACGATATCCCGGTGATGATCGTGGAGGAAGCCGTCCGGGTGAAAAAAGCCGGACCCGCCTTGCGGCGGCCTCTCCGGCTCGGGAAAAAGGCTGCGGCCGGAAACAAACGGAAACCCGCCGCCCGGAAGAAATCCAAGCCGAAGGCCAAAGTCAAATCGAAGCCCCGAGCGCGGCGCAGGCCTTAAGCCATCCTCTCCCCTTGAAAATCCTCCTCATCCGCTTGAGGCGGACGGGCGACATCGTCCTGACCACGCCGGCCGTCGCCGCCCTGAGGACGGCCTGTCCCGGGGCCTTCCTGACCTACGTCGTCGAGGAGCCGTACGCCCGGCTCGTCCGTGAGCACCCGGATCTGGACGGCGCGCTCATTCTCGACCGCAAATCCGGGCGGCGGGGTATTTTTGACCTCGTCCGGGAGATCCGCAGGGGGAAATACGACGCGGTACTGGATTTCCACGGCGGCCCGAAAGCTTCTTTCCTGACTCTTCTCAGCGGGGCCCGGACCCGGGTGGGCTACGCGGTCAAGTACAGGCGCTTCTTATATAACCGCCGCGTTTCCAGGGCCGGCGCCGAAGGCCCCATCCACAGCGCGGCCAACCATCTGAACCTGGTCAAGGCCCTGGGCGTGGACGTCCTCCATGCCCCGCCGCTCACGCTCCCCGAGGCCGCAGCCGAGGAGAAGGAGAACGTCGAGCGGCTGATGAAGGAAACGGGGAGGGGGAAGAAAGTCGTCCTCCATATCGGCGCGGGAAACCGTTTCCGGGACTGGGGGGTCGGAAACATCGTCCGGCTCATCGGTCTCATCGACGGCCTGCCCGGCGTCCGCGTCGTCCTCGCCGGCGGCCCGGAAGACGGGAAGGCCGAGGAGGAGATCCGCGGGCGCGCGGCAAGGCCCATCCCGTCCCTCGTAGGAAAGGTGAACCTGATCGAGCTCCGGGAATGCATCGGCAGGTCCGACCTGTTCGTCGGGCCGGACAGCGGCCCGATGCACATCGCCGCCTCCACTCCGACCCCCATCGTGGCCGTCTTCGGCCCGACCCTACCCGCCCATTTCGCCCCCTGGCAGGCGCGGGCGGTTATCGTCCAGAGCGACCTCGACTGCCGTCCCTGCCGCCAGAGGAAGTGCGTCACCGGCGATTACCGGTGCCTGTCGGCCGTCACCCCGGAGCAGGTTTTCGATGCCTGCCGGTCCTTTCTGCGCTGACCTTTGCCCCCTTTAAACGAATTCCCCCTGTTTGGCCCCGCTCCCGAATCTCCCGCGGCGATTCGAACCGCGCCAGGCGCCGATGCCCTCCTCCCGGCGCTCCTACATTAAAGGCGGGCCGGGGGGAGGGTTGAGGCGACATGCGCGGTTCAGCAAGGAAGCGACGGGTTTCGAGGGGGTTCCGGCATATTCTTGCCGGCCGGCTGAGCACAGCCCGCGCCAGCGGGCGGATCGCGAAGCCGACCGAGAAAACGGGAGCTTCCGCGGCGATTCGAACCGCGCCAGGCGCCGATGCCCTCCTCCCGGCGCTCCTACATGAAAGGCGGGCCGGGGGGAGGGTTGAGGCGACATGCGCGGTTCAGCAAGGAAGCGACGGGTTTCGAGGGGTTTCCGGCATATTCTTGCCGGCCGGCTGAGCACAGCCCGCATCAGCGGGCGGATCGCGAAGCCGAACGAGAAACCAGGAGCTTCCGCGGCGATTCGAACCGCGCCAGGCGCCGATGCCCTCCTCCCGGCGCTCCTACATGAAAGGCGGGCCGGGGGGAGGGTTGAGGCGACATGTGCGGTGGTCAAACGGCCGCAACTATAGTAAAATGCCCCCTCGATCTTCGAACCCGACGCTTACGGCGCGTCGAAACGCCGTTTTTCATGACGACCGACATGATGGAAAAAAAGGATGGCCGGGCTTGGCCGGGACGGATCCTGTGGCTTTGCCTGTGCGGGACGATGCTTTTTTCGCTGGTCTCGATCAGCGTTGCCCAGATCTTTCTCGCCGCGGGGCTTGCGGCCTGGCTGCTCCTGCTGGTCGTTGAGAAAAAGCGCCCCGAGTTTCCGGCTTTCTTCCCGATCCTCCTGGCCTATGGCGGACTGTCGCTCCTGTCCTCCGCCTTCTCCATCGACCCGGCCATGAGCTTCAAAGACAGCCGGGAGCTTCTCCTGTATCTCGTTGTGCCGATGGCCTTTACGGCCTTCATCTCCGTTCCCCGGCTGCGCGCCGGGACCGCCTGCCTGCTCGTCTCGGCCTTGGCCGCCTGCGGCTATACGCTTTATCTGTTCTTTCTCAAGGCCGCTCCGGGGGAGCGGGCCACGGGATTCATGAGCCACACCATGACCCAGGGGGGGCTGCTGATGCTCTTCACCCTGGCCGCCCTGGCCCTGTTCCTGTTCCTCGGCGAAAGGCTGCGGTGGGTCTGGGCGGCGGCCATGGTCCCGGCCCTGGCCTGTCTGGCCCTCACCCGGACGCGCTCCGCCTGGCTGGGACTGTTCATCGGCGGGACCGTGCTCATCGGCCTCTACCGGCCCAAACTTCTGGTCGTCCCGCCGCTGCTCCTCGGTCTCTTTTTCGCCTTGTCCAAACCGTTGGGGGAGCGCTACTCACTTATCCAAGACCTCAGGGAGCGGTCCCTGAGCATCTTCAGTCTCAAGGACAAGTCCAATCAGGACCGCCTGGAATACCTGCGCGCCGGCTGGAAGGTCATCACCCTCAGGCCGCTGCTGGGAACGGGACCGGACACCGTGGACGAGGTCTTCACCGACCCGGCCCTGGCCCTGTCCTCCCATGCCGCCCGGAACGTCCATCTTCACAACAACCTGGTCCAGATCGCCGCCGAGCGGGGGCTGCCGGCGGCCGCGGCCTGGCTGGCTTTCCTGGCTTGGGCGGCGGTATCCGCCCTGCGTCTCCACCGGAGGGCCGGCCCCTGGCAGAGGGCTCTGGGCGGCGCGGCTCTGGCCGCGGCCATTTCGCTGTTCGTCTCCGGCTTCTTCGAGTACAATTTCGGCGACTCCGAGATCACCGTCCTGTTCCTCGTCCTGATCACCCTGCCCCACGCCCTGAACGCCGGCGCCGCCAAAACGCAGGCCGGAGTCCCGGACCGATGAGCCGGGCACCCTCTCCGGGCCGCCGTCGCGCCGGGTGGAAAAAGCCCGTCCTGGCGGCCGCGATCCTGGCGGTCCTGGGATACGCCGCCTGGCTGGCCTTCCAGCTTCTGTCCTACCGGGTCTATCTCACGGGGTTCGCCGCTCCGGGACAGGAGATCGAGGGCGTCTATCACGTCCACAGCCTTCACTCGGACGGCCGGGCGGACGTCGAGACAATCGCCCGGACGGGCATCGACACCGGCCTGGATTTCATCATCCTCACCGACCACGGCGCGCCCAACCGCCCCTCGATGGCCGCCCAGGGCTGGCGCGACGGACTCCTTCTCCTCGCCGGCTCGGAGCTGTCCACGAGCCGAGGCCACCTCGTCGGCCTGGGTTTCGAACCGCCGGAAGAGAACTTCTCCCAGAACGCCGAGGAAGCCCTTCAAAAGATCAACAGCCTGGGGGGGATGGGCGTCATTTCCCATCCCTATTATAAGGCGCGCTGGTCCTGGGGGCCGATGGACGGCTATGCCGGCATGGACATCATCAACGGCAATTCCCTCTTGAAGTCCGGCTACGGACGCCTCCTGCTCTACCTCCCCGCTCTGGCCCTTGAGCCGAAGTTCTTCCTGCTCAAGCTGACCCGGCTTCCGGCCCGGGAGCTCGCGCGCTGGGACGAGGTCAACGCCCGGCACAACATCTACGGCTTCTTCAGCACGGACGCGCATCTGCTCTACCGACCGATGTTTTCCTTTCTCCGCCTCCACCTGATCCTCGACCGGCCCCTGTCCCGGAATTTCGACGAGGCCCGGGCGCAGGTCGTGGAGGCGCTCCGTACGGGGAAGTTCTACAACGCCGTGGACGCCGCCGCCCAGGCGCGCGGATTCCGGTTCTGGGGGGAGAAGGACGGGCGGAGGATCCCCATGGGCCGGGCGCCCGGCTACATCCCCCCCCTTCAACTGAGAGTCAAGGCCCGTTTCGATTTCGACGTCGAGGTCCGCATCCTCAAGGACGGCCGGGTCGTCCACAGCTCGCGGGAAAAGGAATTCCTGTTCGACGTTCCGGGGCCGGGCGTCTACCGGGCCGAGGCGTATCTGCGCTCCCGGACGCCGCTCGACCCCCGCGTCCCGTGGATCGTTTCCAACCCCATCTTCTTCCGGGAGGTGTCTCCGTGAAGGCGGAAGAGCTGAAGAAAATCGCCAAGATCATAGGCCGGTTCGAGGACCGACGGGTGGCGGTGCTGGGCGACCTGATGCTCGACCGCTACATCTGGGGCCGCGTATCGCGCATCTCCCCCGAAGCCCCCGTTCCCGTGGTCGAGGTTTCGCAGAGCACGTCCAGCCTGGGGGGCGCGGGGAACGTGGCCCACAACCTGTTGAGCCTGGGCGCCTTCCCCATCCTGACGGGCGTCGTCGGCGACGACGAGGAGGGGCGTTGGATCCGGGGGCTGATGGCCGAGAACCGCGGCATCTTCACCGAGGCCAAGAGACCGACCACGGTCAAGACGCGGATCATCGCCCATCACCAGCAGGTGGTCCGCGTCGACCAGGAAAAGAGGCGGGCCGTCTCCCCGGCCGTCGAGTCGGCCATCGCCGACTTCCTCCGGAGCCGGGACTTCGAGGGGCTCATCGTCTCGGACTACAACAAGGGCATCGTCACCCGGACGCTGATGACCAAGGTCCTGGCTTTCGCCCGGAGCCGCAAGCTGCCCGTGTTCGTCGACCCCAAGGTGGAGAATTTCCGCCTCTTCTCCCCCGTGACCCTGATCGCCCCCAACCACCTGGAGGTCGAGCGGATCGTCCACCAGCCCTGCCGGACGGACGCCGAGGCCGAGGAGGCCGGCCGGAGGCT
>VGJG01000105.1 GCA_016867615.1 Candidatus Aminicenantota bacterium
GCCTGGGCCCGGCGGCCGGCCTCGTCCATAGGGTCGAGGGCCGACGGGCGACGGCCCGCAAGGTCATCATCCTCGGCTGCGACGGGCTGGACTCCCATCTCTTCCGGGTCTGGCTCAAGGAAGGACTTCTGCCCGCCCACCAAAAGCTCATCGCCCGCGGCAGCTTCCGCCCCCTGGGCACGAGCCTCCCTCCCCAAAGCCCGGTGGCCTGGTCGAATTTCATCACCGGCTGCGACCCGGGCGGCCACGGCATCTTCGACTTCATCCACCGCGACCCGAAAGAATATTTCCCCATCTTCAGCGCCACCCTGACCGAGGACGCCCGGCGGACCCTGCGCCTGGGGAACGTCGTCCTGCCGCTGTCTTCGGGACGGGTCGTCAACCTCCGCCGGGGGCGGGCCTTCTGGCAGCATCTGGAGGACCACGACATTCCGGCCACGGTCTTCAAGATGCCGGCCAACTACCCGCCCGTCTCCTCTCGCCAGAGGACGCTCTCCGGCATGGGCACTCCCGACCTCCTGGGAAGCTACGGCATCTGCAATTACTATACGACCCGCGTCCTTGACATCAATCAGGACATCGGCGGCGCCCGCGTCCACGAGGTGTACGTCATCGGCAACCGGGTGGACGCCCGGCTGCCCGGGCCGGTGAATTCCTTCAAGGCCGACGGGCCCGAGACCTCGGTGGACTTCCACGTCTGGATCGACCCCGTCCACCCCGTGGCCAAGGTCAGCCTCCAGGGCCGGGAGTTCATCCTCAAGGAAAAAGAATGGAGCGGCTGGCAGCGGGTCCGATTCAACCTCTTCCCCACCCAGAGCGCAAGCGGCATCTGCCTGTTCTATCTCAAGGAGGTGCGTCCCGATTTCAAGCTCTACGTCTCGCCGGTCAACGTCGACCCGGCCGCGCCCAGCCTGCCGATCAGCACGCCCGAGAGCTACGCCCGGGAGCTCGAGAAGCGGTTCGGGCCCTTTTTCACCAAGGGGTTGCCGGCCGACACCTCGGCCCTGGACAACGACCTCCTCGACGAGGAGGAATTCCTGGCCATGGACGACCTCATCCTCGAGGAGAGCCGGGCCATGCTCGATTACGAGCTCGACCGCTTCGACTCCGGCCTGCTTTTTTATTATCTCTCCAGCACGGACCAGAGGCAGCACATGTTCTGGAGGCATCTCGACGCCTCCAGCCCGGCCCACGACCCGGCTCTCGCCTCCCGGTACGTCCACACCATCCGCGACATCTACGTCGAGGCGGACCGCATCCTGGACCGGGTCCTGAGCCGGGCGGACAAGGACACCGTCGTGCTGGTCATGTCCGACCACGGGTTCAACCCCTTCCACCGGGAGTTCAACCTCAACACCTGGCTCAAGGAGAACGGCTATCACCGCCTGGCCAAGGAATGGCGGGGCGGAGAGGAGCCCTTCTTTGCGAACACCGACTGGTCGAGGACGCGGGCCTACGGGCTGGGCATGAACGGTCTGTACCTCAACCTGAAAGGACGGGAGTCCCAGGGCGTCGTCCGGCCCGGCGCGGAGGCCGACAACCTCATTCACGAGATCGCTTCCAAGCTGGAGCGGACCGTGGACCCCAAAACCGGCCGGCGGGCGATCCTCAGGGCGTTCGCGGCCAAGGACGTGTACCGCGGCGCCTACGCCGCCGAGGCCCCGGACATCATCCTGGGGTTCGACCGCGGCTACCGCATGTCCTGGGGATCGCCGACCGGGCGCATGAGCCGGGAAGTGTTCAGCGACAACCGGGAGAAATGGAGCGGGGACCACATGGGCGCGCCCGAGACGCTGCCGGGCATCCTGGCGGTCAACCTGCCCGTCCGGTCCGAATATCCGGCCCTCTACGACCTGACGCCCTCGCTGTTGAGCCTGTTCGGCCTCGAGCGTCCCGGCGAAATGCGGGGCCGTTCCATCTTTTGATAAAGGAGACGCGCATGGGTGCCGCCAAGGTCAAGCTCGACAAGGAGCTTTACGAAAAGGTCAAAAAATTCGCTTCGCTGGCGGGGTATGCTTCGCCCGAGGAATTCATCACCCACTGCCTGGAGAAAGAGCTCTCCAAAATAGAGGAATCGGACTCCGAGGAAGAAGTCAAGAAAAAGCTCAAGGGACTGGGCTACATCTCATAAAAGGGCCCTAAACGAGCCAAGGAGAGCGGAAAAGCCATGGGAACCGTGAACGGCGCGCTCGTCAAGGTTTTCGACGTGCTCTTCCTCCCCTTCTCCCGGCTCCATCCCTGGTGGGGGATGGTCTTCATTTCGCTCCTCACCGGGCTGTTCATGCTGTGGATCTTCAAACGATTCTCGAACCAGAGGGCCATCCGCCGCACCAAAGACCGCATCAAGGCCCACCTTCTCGAATTCCGCCTCTACAAGGACAGCCCCTCGGCCACAGGACGGGCGTTCGGCCTGATCCTCATCCAAAACCTCCGCTATCTGAGCCTGACGCTCAAGCCGCTGCTGGTCATGATCATCCCCCTGGTTCTCATCCTGGCCCAGCTCAACGCCCGATTCGGTTGCCGGCCGCTCCGGACCGGCGAGAGCGTCCTCTTGAAAGTCAGGACAACGACGGGTGTCGACCTTCTCCGGACCGAAATCTCCCTGGGCTCCTCTCCGGGCTTCGTCGTCGAGACCCCTCCCCTCCGCATCGAAGAGGAACGCGAGATCGACTGGAGGATCCGCGCGGCCTCCCCCGGCCGTCATGAGATCGCCGTCCGCTTGGGCGGCGAGACCGTGAGCAAAAGCCTCGATATCGGAAAATCCGGGCTCAATGCCCTCTCGCCCCGGCGGCCCGGAGCAGGATTTTTCGACGCCCTCCTCAACCCGGCCGAAAAGCCTCTCCCCCGCCGCTCCCCTGCGGCTTCGGTGGAAATCGTTTATTCCGACTTTCGGTTTTCCCTCTTCGGCCCGCCCCTTCATTGGCTTCTCGTCTTTTTCGTCCTGACGCTGGCCTTCGGCCTGGGCCTCAAGGGCTTGTTCAAAGTCGAGATCTAAAAGGAATACCGGGCGCACGGCCTTTTTCGTTCTAGAGCATCTCTTTTTTTATGATGCGCTATGATATATTTAATAACAATGCCCAATCATCGAGTTCAGCGCGCGCCGGGGGTCCCATGAAAATCGATGTCTTCAAGATGGAACGGATGCAATCGACCTGGGAAAATATCGTCGATTACAATCTCTCGGAAAGCGGCGTTCATCCCCTGTCCCTCCGGGAACTGGTCTCGGACGAGGAGCTCGAGGACATCCTCAAGCTCGAGCTCGGCTACACCCAGACGAACGGCACGCCGCCCCTCCGCCGCAACATCGCCCGCCTGTACCCGGGCGCGGACATCGAGCAGGTTCTGGTCACGGCCGGGTCCTCGGAAGCGAATTTCCTCCTCATGTGGCGGATGCTCGAGCCCGGCGACGAAGTCCTCTTCGAGCTGCCCAATTACATGCAGATGTGGGGGCTGCAGCGGGCGTTCCGGGCCAAGCCCAGATATTTTTGGCTTCGCGAGGAAAACGGCTGGGCCCTCGACCTCGACGAGCTCAAGAAGCTCGTCACGCGCAAGACCCGGATGATCGTCCTGACCAACCCCAACAACCCCACGGGGGCGATCCTCACCCCGGCCGAGATGGACGCCGTGGTCGCCCTGGCGGACAAGAGCGGCGCCTGGATCGTGGCCGACGAGGTCTACCAGGGCGCCGAACGGGACGGCCGGACGACGCCATCTTTCTGGGGCCGATACGACAAAACGGTTGTGGTCAACGGGTTGTCCAAAGCCTACGGCCTGCCGGGCCTCCGCGTCGGCTGGATGGTCGGGCCGCGGGATTTCATCCAGGGCACCTGGCCCTACCACGACTACACGACCATTTCCCTGAGCGCCCTGAGCGACAGGCTGGCCGAGACCGTCCTCAAACCTGAGAACAGGGAAAAAATCCTGGGCCGGACGCGCTCGATCCTGCAGCGCAATTTCCCCGTGATCGAGACCTGGCTCGCCGGCCACGGCGGCCTCTTCCGCTTCGTCCCGCCCCGGGCGGGGGCCATCGCCTTCGTCCGCTACGGACTGAAGATGCCTTCCACGACCCTGGTCGAAAAGCTCATCCGCGGCCAGAGCGTCCTCCTCGTCCCCGGCGACCATTTCGAGATGGACGGGCATCTCCGCTTCGGGTTCGGGTCCGAAGAAGCGGCCCTGCGCTTCGCCCTGGCCCGCGTGGACAGGTTCCTGGCCGAAGTCTCCTGAGATGAACGTCCGGCTGCTGACCGAAGTCCAGATCAGGGGGCTTGTGGACATCGGGGAGACGATCACCGCGGTCGAAAAAAGCCTGGCCGATTTCTCCTCGGGAAAAATCATCCAGCCCGACGTCGTCAACTTCGACCTTCCCCAGCACCGGGGCGAGGTGCACATCAAATCGGCCCACATCCGGGGGGAGGAATTCTACGTTATCAAGGTCGTCTCGGGCTTCTACGGGAACCCCGCCCGGGGACTGCCCGCGGGCAACGGCTTGATGCTCGTCTTCGAGGCCGAAACGGGGCGTCCGCTCGCCCTGCTCTTCGACAACGGCTACATCACCGAGATGAGAACGGCCGCGGCGGGCGCCGTGGCCGCCCGGCACCTGGCCCGGCAGTCCGTGTCGATCGTCGGGCTGGTGGGCGCCGGGAACCAGGCCCGCTTCCAGCTCCGGGCCCTGGCTGAGGTCCGCACCCCCAGGGAGGTCCGCGTCTGGAGCCGCGACCCTGCGCGCGCCGCGGCGTTCATCGAGGACATGAAACCCCTCCTGGCCGTCGAGTTCCGCGCCGTGAGCAGCCCGGCCGAGGCCGCCGGCGGTGCGGACCTCATCATCACCGCCACCCCCAGCAGGGTCCCGCTGCTGAAGAGCGCCTGGCTCAACCCCGGGGTCCATATCACCGCCGTGGGCAGCGACGGACCGGAGAAGACCGAGCTCGACCCGGAGATCCTGTCCCGCGCGGACCTCGTCTACTGCGATTCCATTGCCCAATGCTCCCGCCTGGGCGAGGTCCGCCACGCCCTGGAGAAAAAGGCGATCCGCCCCGACAAGATCGCCGGTGAGCTGGGCGAGATCGTCCTGGGCCTGAAGCCCGGCCGTTTCCACGAAGGACAGATCACCGTGGCCGACCTGACCGGCCTGGGCGCCGAGGACGCGGCCGCGGCCGCCGTCGTCTATCGTAAAGCCCTGAGCTCGGGTCTGGGCACCTTCGTCGAGGTCTGAAACGGCTTCGAAGCGCGGGCTCTATCCTGAAGACGCGCCGCGGGTAGGGCGCGTCTCACTCCTGGGAGGTCGCGGCCCGCACCCCCGCCGACCGCGAGCCGGAATCCGGCGGGCGAGGCGTTCGCCTCTTCGGCAGGGCGGGCCCGCGGTCAATCGAGGCGAAGGACGATCGTCAGCGCCGCGAATTCCCCGCGCTTACCGGCCGGAAATGCGATCCTCAGGCCGTCCCCATCCATCGCCGCCCCCTCGACGGAGCGGACGAGCCCGCCGTGCTTCATGGGAAGCGCATAGGACTCCCCCGCCCATCCCCAGGCCTTGACCTCCAGAAGGCGGCCGTCCCCCCGAACGCTTTCCAGGCGCAATCCCCTGCTGGGAGCTCCGATCTCGGGGCGGGCCTCGTTCGGGAGGATTTCCACGAACGGCGGAATGTCGAATTCCAGGACGTCCGAGCCCGAGGCCGCGAACCTGACTTCCGGCCTCACGGCCCGTTCGGACCGGAAGTCTTCGAAACGGCGGCCGGCGCCGTTCAGCCGGGCTGCGCTCACCCGAGCTCCGGGGCCGAGGCCGGGGGCCGCGACGACCGTCCATCCTTCCGCTCCCCGTCCGGTGAAGCGGACGACGATCCCCTGTTCCCCTCGGGAATACTCAATATTGAAAGTCGCTCCGCCGGCGCGGATCCCCTCGATCGACGCCTTTTCCCAGGCGGCGGGAAAGGAGGGCCGGAAGACGAGCGATTTGGATAGAGAGTCGATTTCAATCCCCAGCAGCCCCTTGACCACGGGCAGGACGATTCCTCCCGTTGAAAAGCCCTGATGGGCGACGGCTTCCGCGGGCCAGATGTTCCGGACGCCCGTGAACAGCTCCGTGACCGAGCCGAGCCCGTTTTCGAAGGTATGGCGGACGTTGGCCGAAAGCGCGGCCTCGGCCTGAAGAGGAAACCCGTTTCGGTAAAGGGCCGTGGCCAGCCAGCCCGTGAGAAAAGGCCAGACGGCGCCGTAGTTGTAGCTCAGGGGGTCATAGCGCCCGCTCTCCGAGGAAATCATCCTCACCCCCCAGTCGGTCATCATATCGGGGCGGCACAGCCTCTCCAAAGTCCGTACGGCCCCCTCGCCGGCCGCCAGGTCCCAGGCAAGACCGAAAGACGGCCAAGGGGTGACCTCCCGGACTTTTTCCCCGCCGGCATGCAAGGCGTACACATAGAGCCCA
>VGJG01000106.1 GCA_016867615.1 Candidatus Aminicenantota bacterium
TTTCTCCACGCAGGATTCGGGGCTGTAATCCATGACCTTGATGCGCACCCTCTCGACCTTCTTCTCCCCGACATGGACGAGCGCCCCCGGCGGCAGCCCGGCCTTCCTCGAACGTCTCTTCATCATGCGGGCCATGGCTTCACCTCCTTATCTCCGCGGGGAATTGCCGCGCGACGGTTTTCACGTAGCTGTCGGCGTCGAACTTGCGCTTGAGACCCGCCTCGTTCATATAGCGGATCATGCCGAAAACCGGTCGCTCGCCCCAGGGCCGGTCGTGCTTGCCGAAGCACCAGGCCACGCCGGCGAAGCCGTTCGGGTCGCGGCCGTCGAGCTCGTAGCGGTTGTTGAGCGCGAGCGCCGTGCGGAACGCCTCCCCGGGCGTCCGGCTCCACTCCAGGATCTTCTTCCCCCAGTACATGCGCATGTATCCGTGCATCCAACCGCCCCGGACCATCTGCGTCTGGGCGGCGTTCCAGTAGGGATCGTGGGTGCGGGCGTGCTCGAGGTCGCGGGCGGAATACAGGTACGGCCGCCGGTCGCGGCCGTGGGCGGACAGAGTCTTGCGGCACCAGGCGGGGAGCCCTTCGTAGGCGTCGTATCGGCCGTTGTGAAGGACGAAGTTCATGCTGAGCTCGCGGCGGACGATGAGCTCCTCGAGGAAGGCCTCGGCCGCCGGGCCGCCGCCCGCGGCCTTCCGCACCCTCAGGGCGACGGCCAGCGGCGCGATGTGGCCGAAATGGAGGTAGGGGCTGAGCCGCGACGTCCCCTCCAGGCCGGGGTCGTTCCGGTTGCGGTCGTAGCCGTCGAGGCCGCGCCGGATGAAGCGGTCGAGACGCCGCCGCGCCTCGCTCTCCCCGCCCGCAAAAAGCGGCGAGCGACCGACGCGCTTGTCCACGGGGAGAGAGCCCGCGACGCGCGCCGGGTCGGAGAGGTCGAGGGAGTCGAAGTCCCGGGAGCGGAAAGGCCTTTTGACCTCGGTCGCCCGGAGCGGGACGAGGAAATCCCCGAGCAGGCGCGCGAGCTTGGGCCGCAGGGTGGCGGCGGCGTATTCCTCTTTCTCCGAGACGGCCTCGACGGGGACGACGACGTTCGTCTCGACCTGGACGACCGGGCAGGCCGCCCGGCCGGCGACGCGGTCGCGCCAGGCGCGCTCGAGGCGCGTGTAGGCCCGGTCGGTGACGAGCAGCCCGGCCCGGCGGGCGAACGCGGCCGCCCCCCGGTCGGGCTCGACCCGGCGGACGACGAACCCGATGCGGCGCTCGCGGAGACCGCGCTCGACGTCGCGGAGCCCCTCGAGGAGAAAGTGATAGGCCCGCGCGGCGGCCTCGGGGAAGCGGGGCGTCAGGCCGAAGAAGACGAGCAGGGGGACCCGGCGCTCGTTGGCCTGGCGGACGGCGAAT
The DNA here is from genome assembly GCA_016867615.1 of Candidatus Aminicenantota bacterium. Classification (GTDB taxonomy): domain Bacteria; phylum Acidobacteriota; class Aminicenantia; order Aminicenantales; family JAFGAV01; genus JAFGAV01. The sequence continues at coordinate 1,401 of VGJG01000106.1, forward strand.
TCCAGGGCGTGGTTGCACTCAACACGGGGACTGGCCTGCATCCAGTAGAGGACGTAGTCGCCCTTGCGCGGCGCGCCTCGGCTGAGAAGCTGGACCCGATCCCTGTGAATCATGCTCCACCGGAACGCCTCACTTCAGCCGGGCTTCGACCGCCTTCCAGTCGACGGCCTTGAAGAAGGCCTCGATGTAGTCGGCGCGCTTCAGGCCGTAGTCGATCATGAAAGCGTGCTCGAAGACGTCCATGATGAGCAACGGGTCGCAGCCGGCCGGATGGGCGACGTCGTGCTCGTTGATCCAGAAGTTGATGAGACGGCCCGCTGGGCGGTCGTGGTAGAGGACGGCCCAGCCGATGCCGCGCATCGCGCCCACGGCCCGGAAGTCCTTCTCCCAGAGTTCGACGCTCCCGAACTCGGCGGTCATCTTCTTGGCCAGCGCGCTCCCGGCGTCGAGACCGGCCTGGCCGCCCATGTTCTCGAAATAGAGCTCGTGGAGCCGCATGCCGTTGAACTCCCAGCCCAGGCGGCGCTTGAGCTCGGCGAACTCGGGCGCGGCCGTCTTGCCCTCCTTGAGCATGGCCGCCAGAAGGTCGAGGACCTTGTTGGTGTTCGTCACATAGCCCTGGTAGAGGGTGAAATGGTTCTTGAGCAGCGTTTCGCTGAAGCCCGGCGTCCCGAGCAGCTTGGAATAATCCTTGGGCGCGTAGCTCATGGTTGTCTCCTCCTTATTATTTTCATTTTCTTCATTCGCGAACCTTTCCGAAGGGACCGACGAACCGGCCGATCCGGCCAGCAGGGCGGCGCCCGCCGCCGCGCCGGTCATCCTAAGAAATTCCCTTCGGTCGGGCATAACAACCCTCGCTCCGGAATATTCTAGCACAGGAAGGCGAAATTGTTGCTTATCCGCTTTTTTTGCAATGCGGCGTTACGCCGCCGCTTTGGAGTGCGGTCTCACGAGACCGCTTTGTATTGCGGCGGCATGACGCCGCATTTCTGTCGTCAGTTCAGCCGCCAAATCGCAAAATTCAGCGCCGAGGCGAAGGTCACCCACAGCAGGTAGGGCACAAGCAGCAGCCCGGCCGGCAGGCTGATGCGCCAGAAGGCGATGAGCGTCAGCAGGATGAACACCCAGAGGACGACGATCTCGACGAAAGCCCAGAACGGCTGGTGCAGGCCGAAAAAGAGCACCGACCACAGACTGTTGAGAGCAAGCTGAACGAAAAACAGGATGAGGGCCGTCTTGACCCCGGGCGCCGACAAGCCTTTGCGCCACACGAGGAACAGCGCCACGCCCATCATCAGGTAGAGCGTGATCCAGGCCGGCCCGAACACCCAGCTGGGCGGAGTGAACGAGGGCTTGGCGAGGCTCTTGTACCAGTTGGGAATCGACGGCGTCGTGGCCAGGGAGCCGAGGAACCCCGCCGCCTGGCAGGCAACGAGAGAGAGGACGAGCTTCAGAACATCCGGGCCTTTCATCGTCAGTTCCTCCTTAATCGCAAACGGCGCGTTCCCCTTCTCTCACAGGAACCACGCCCCAGTAAGGTCATTTCATTATATCACTTAACTCAGGCCGCTCTTTTTCGGAGTGCGGCGACGCGTCGCCGCTTTTTAAAGCGGTCTCGTGAGACCGTACTCCAAAGCGGCCGCAGGAGGCCGCACTCAAGAAAAGACCCGCCGAACTTGCGGTTGCCGACCGGCTCTCCCCGAATTCCCTCTGGGAATCGGAGGGTCTAATGCCGGTTAGAGAAGATGACGTCTGCGGCAAAGCGGCGTCGTGCCGCCGCACTCCAAAAGCAGCCTCGTGAGGCTGCAATCCAATAAAGAGCCGCCCCTTGCCGAGACGCAGCCGTCAGCCGCCCCGGCGCTCCCGCTTGCTCTCGGCCTTTTCCGGCTTCTCGAGCTTGGTCGGCGGCGCCTGCTCCTTTTCCTCTTCGCCTGGCAGCAGCCCCATCTTCCTCCTGATCTCGAGCTCGAGCTTCTCGGCCAGCTCCTTGTTCTCGATAAGGAGCTTTTTCACGTTGTCCCGGCCCTGGCCCAGGCGCTCGCCCTTGTAGGAGTACCACGTCCCGGTCCGCTCCAGGAGGCCCGTGTCGAGCCCGCAGTCCACGAGGTCGCCCTCGCGCGAGATCCCCTTGCCGAAGATGATGTCGAAGGACGCCTCGCGGAAGGGCGGGGCGAGCTTGTTCTTGACGATCTTGACCTTGACCCGGTTGCCGACGACGCTGTCGCCGTCCTTGAGCGCCGACACGCGCCGCACGTCGACGCGCAGCGAGGAGTAGAACTTCAGCGCTCGGCCGCCCGTCGTCGTCTCCGGGTTGCCTATGAACATGCCGATCTTCTCCCGGATCTGGTTGACGAAGATGAAGCAGGTCTTGGAGCGGGCGACGATGGCCGTCAGCTTCCGGAGCGCCTGGCTCATGAGCCGCGCCTGGAGCCCCATATGGGCGTCGCCCATCTCGCCCTCGAGCTCGGCCTTGGGCACCAGGGCCGCCACCGAGTCGACGACGATGACGTCCACGGCGCCGCTCCGGACCAGGACCTCGGCGATCTCCAGCCCCTGCTCGCCGTAGTCGGGCTGGGAGATGAGGAGGTTGTCCACGTCCACGCCCACCGAGGCGGCGTAGGTCGGGTCGAGGGCGTGCTCGGCGTCGATGAAGGCCGCCTGTCCGCCCCGCTTCTGGGCCTCGGCGATGACGTGCAGGGCGAGCGTGGACTTGCCCGTGGCCTCGGGGCCGAAGACCTCGACCACCCTCCCCCGCGGGAACCCGCCGATCCCCAGGGCGAAGTCGAAGGCCAGCGACCCGGTGGGGATGCCGTGGACCTTGATGGCCGCCTCGCGCTGGCCGAGGCGCATGACCGCGCCCTTGCCGAACTGCTTCTCGAGCTGCGAGACCGCGGCCTCGATGGCCTTGCCCCGCGACGCGTCTTTCCGCTCGTATTCTTCGTCCTTCATTCTCTCCTCCGCATCATCCTTCCCGGCGCCGCGCCGCAATCAAATTTTACTTCGCCTGGCTGTAGTCGTAAAATCCCCGGCCCGACTTGCGGCCGAGGAAGCCCCCGTCCACCATCTTGCGCAGCAGGGGGCAGGGGCGGTACTTCGTGTCGGCCATGCCCTGGTGCAGCACCTCCATGATGAACAGGCAGACATCCAGGCCGATGAGGTCGGCCAGGGCGAGCGGCCCCATGGGGTGGTTCATGCCCAGCTTCATGACCGTGTCGATGGCCTCGGCCGTGCCCACGCCCTCCATCAGCGCGTAGCAGGCCTCGTTGATCATGGGCATGAGGATGCGGTTGGCGATGAACCCGGGGTAGTCGTTGGCCTCGACCGGGACCTTGCCCATCTTCTCCGCCAGGGCCTTGACCTCGGCGAACGTCTCGACCGTGGTGGCCATGCCCTTGATGAGCTCGACCAGGGTCATGAGCGGCACGGGGTTCATGAAGTGCATGCCCATGAACCTGCCCGGCCGCTTGGTCAGCGCGCCGAGCCGGGTGATCGAGATCGAGCTCGTGTTCGAGGCCAGGATGACCTCGGGCGCGAGAACGCGGTCGAGCTCCTGCAGGACCCTCTTCTTGACCTCGAAGTCCTCGGTCACGGCCTCGACCGCGAACTGGACGCCCTTCAGGTCCTCGATCTTGGTCGTCGTCTTGATCCGGCCCAGGAGCGCTTCCTTCGGGCCCTGGACCTTGCCCTTCTCGATGAGCTTCGTCAGGCTTTTATCGATGCCGCCGACCGCCCGCTTGAGCAGGTCGTCCGAAACGTCCGCCAGGATGACGTCCAGCCCCGTGCAGGCCGCCGTTTGGGCGATGCCCGAGCCCATCGTCCCGCAGCCGACGATGCCGATTGTCTTGATGTCCATATCATCCCTCCCCGTTCACACGATCTCGACGGCCATGGCCACGGCGTCGCCCCCGCCCAGGCAGAGCGCCGCGACGCCCTTCTTCAGCCCGCGGTGCCGCAGGGCATACATGAGCGTCACCAGGATGCGGCAGCCCGTGGCGCCGATCGGGTGGCCCAGGGCGACCGCGCCGCCATGGACGTTCACCTTCTCGCGGTCGAGCCCCAATTCCTTGATGAGCACGACCATCTGCGAGGAGAAGGCCTCGTTGATCTCGAACAAATCCACGTCCTTGACCTTCCAGCCCACGCGGGCCAGGAGCCTCTCGATCGCGCCCTTGGGCGCGTACATGACCATGTTCGGCTCGACGCCGTTCGTGGCCGTGCCGAGGATCCTGGCCAGGGGCTTGAGCCCCCTGTCCTTGACCGTGTCCGCGCCGGCCAGGACCACGGCCGCGCCCCCGTCATTAAGAGTGGACGCGTTTCCGGCCGTAACCGTCCCATCCTTCTTGAAAACGGGCCGGAGCTTGGCGAGCTTCTCCAGGGCCGTGTCCTTTTTCGGGCCCTCGTCCACGGCGAAGGGGACCGGGTCGCCCTTCCTCTGGGGGACGGGCACGGCCACAATCTCGTCCTTGAAATAGCCTTTTTCTATGGCGTGGACGGCCTTCTGCTGGGAGGAGAGGGCGTAGGCGTCCTGCTCCTCGCGCGAGGCGCCGTACTTCTCGGCCACGACCTCGCCCGTCATGCCCATGTGGACGTTGTCGAAGGCGCACCACAGGCCGTCGAGGATCATGGCGTCCTTGAGGGTCGCGTCCCCGAACTTGACGCCCTCCCGCAGCCCCCAGAGCATGTGGGGCGCCCGGCTCATGCTCTCCATGCCGCCGGCGACGACGATGTTCTTCTCCTCGAGCTGGATGGCCTGGGCGCCCAGGGCCACGGCCTTGAGCGCCGAGCCGCAGACCTTGTTCACGGCGAAACAGCTCACCGTGACGGGGACCCCGCCCAAAACGGCCGCTTTCTTGGCCGGCGCCTGGCCCACGCCCGCCGAGACGACATTGCCCATGATGACCTCGTCCACGTCCCCGGGCTTGACCCCGGAGCGGGCCAGGGCTTCCTTGACGGCGAACCCGCCCAACTCGGGAGCG
>VGJG01000107.1 GCA_016867615.1 Candidatus Aminicenantota bacterium
TGAGCCCGGCGATGCGAAACAGGAAGTTGGAGAGTATGTTCAAGCCCTCGCGGGTGTGGATGACCTCGGGATGGAACTGGACGCCGTAGAAGCGGCGCTCCCGGTCCTCGAGCGCGGCCAGCCGGGCGTTGGCCGTGCGTCCGGTGACGCGGAAGCCGGGCGGCGCCTCCTCGAGCTTGTCGCCGTGGCTCATCCAGACCTGGCCGCCGTCCTTCACGCCGCGGAGCAGGCCCCGCCGGTCGAGGACGCTCAGCCTGGCGAACCCGTACTCGCGCTTGGCGGAGGGCGCGACTTTGCCCCGGAGCAAGCGCCCCATGAGCTGCAGCCCGTAGCAGATGCCCAGCACGGGCAGGCCGAGGCCGAAGATCTTCGGGTCGGGGAGCGGGGCGCTCTTGGCGTAGACGCTCTGCGGGCCGCCGGAGAGGATGAGGGCGCCGGGCTTATCTTTCTTGATGCGGGCCGGCGGGGTCGAAAAGGGGACGATCTCGGAATACACGCCCAGCTCGCGGACCTTGCGGGCGATGAGCTGGGTGTACTGAGACCCGAAATCAAGGATGAGGACCTTCGGCATGGACAGATTTTAGCAGACGCCCGGCGGCGAATCAAACGCCCCGGCCGCCGGCGAACCGCCCGGCCTGAAATATTCGACCCAAACCGAACCGTCAACGAGGAACATTGTTTTTCATTCAAAACGACGGTTGTCCTCATCAGCTGCTCCTTATCATCCCCGTGGGATTCTCAGTAAAATTTGACTAAGATGCGCCGTTCCTTTATAGTGAAATTCTTCGGAGGCAGACCATGAACTGGTTCGGGTTGGCCCGCGAACTGACCGTCGCCGCCGAATCCAAGATCATCCTCCTGGTGATCGACGGCCTCGGCGACCTGCCCCACTACGGCCGGACGCCGCTCGAGACGGCCCAGAAGCCCCATCTCGACCAGCTCGCCCTGCAGTCGGCCTGCGGCCTGACCGACCCCATTTACCCGGGCATCACCCCCGGAAGCGGCCCGGCCCATCTGGCCCTTTTCGGTTACGACCCCCTCCAATACCGCCTCGGCCGCGGCATCCTGGAAGCCCTCGGCTCCGACGTATCGGTCGGCAAGCGGGACCTCGTCGCCAGGGGAAACTTCGCCACGCTCAAGGACAACCTCGTCGTGGACCGCCGCGCCGGCCGGATCAGCACCGAGGAGACGGCCCGCCTGTGCCTGAAGCTCAACAACTCCCTCCGGGGAATGGCCGGAGCCCGCTTCGAGCTCACCCCCGGCAAAGAGCACCGCTTCGTCTTCAAGGTCGAGGCCGACGGACTGACCGACCTGCTCGGCGACGCCGACCCCCAGAAGAACCACCTGCCTCCTGTCGGGGTCGTCCCCCTGGCGGCGAGCGAGGTGACGCAGAAGACCGCCGACCTGGTGAACGCCTACATCAAGAGCGCCAACGACATCCTCAAGGACGAGCCGGCGGCCAACACCATCCTCCTGAGGGGCTTCGCGCGCTTTCCCGACATCCCGCCCCTGGGCGAGATCTACAAGCTCCGTGCGGCGGCCGTGGCCGCCTATCCCATGTACCGCGGACTGGCCAAGCTCGTGGGCATGAACGTCCTGTCCGTCGGTCCGGAGACCGAAAACCTGATCGAAACTCTGGAGCGCCACTACAAGGAATACGACTTCTTCTACGTTCACTACAAGAAGGCCGACGCGGCCGGCGAGGACGGCGCCTTCGAGGCCAAGGTGCGGGCCATAGAGGAGATCGACCGCTGCCTGCCCCGAATCGCCGGTCTGCGGCCCGACGTCCTGGCCGTCACCTCCGACCACTCCACCCCCTGCTCCCTCAAGGGCCATTCCTGGCACCCCAACCCCTTCCTCCTCTCCTCCCGGACGGCTCTCTCCGACCGGGTGACCGTCTTCACCGAACGGGAATGCAGCCTGGGGATCCTGGGCCGGTTCCCGGCCCTGGAGGTCATGCCCCTTCTCCTGGCCCACGCCGGCCGCCTGAAAAAATTCGGCGCGTGATGAATCGTCCCTCTTTCTCCCGTGAGGCGGGCGTCTTCCTCCTGTCCCTCGCCCTTCTGGCCGGAGCGGCGGGAGGAGGAGGGGGAGGCGCCGCGCCGGCGCTGGTCGAAGTCTACGCCCTGCGCCATTACACCCACCCGAATTTCACCCGCATCGTCCTCGACCTGGGCGCGCTCCGGGAATACACCTACGGCGAGCTTCACGCCCCCGACCGGCTGTTCGTAGACATCCTGCAGTCCAAGCTCAACCCCATCCTCCACGGACAGTCCTACGCTCTGGGCGCGGAATACCTGTCCCAGATCCGCATCGCCCAGCGGGACCGGGGCATCGTCCGGCTGGTGGTCGACCTCGATTTCAACCGGGTCAAGTCCTACCGCGTCTATTACCTGCCCGACCCCTTCCGCATCGTCATGGACATCTACCCCGGGCGGCCGGAGAAGGCGGCGGCCGAAAAAGCCCCCGCCGGGGAGCCCGAGGCCAAGCCCGAGCCCAAGGCCCGTCCGGCCGAGCCCTCGGCCGGCGGCTACAGCCTCGCCCGCCAGCTCGGCCTGGGCATCAAGACGATCGTCCTCGACCCGGGCCACGGAGGAACGGACCCGGGCTGCGTGGGGAGCGGCGGAGAGAAGGAAAAGGACATCGTCCTCGACCTCTGCCTCAGGCTGCAGAAGCTGCTGGCCGGCATCCAGGGCGTCGAGGTCGTCCTCACCCGGGAGACGGACATCTTCATCCCCCTGGAGAACCGGACGGTCATCGCCAACCAGAAGCAGTCCGACCTCTTCGTCTCCGTCCATGTCAACTCCAGCCTCAACCCCCAGCGGACGGGCGTGGAGACCTTCTACCTCAACCTCAGCCTCGACCCGGACGTGGACCAGACCGCCGCCCGGGAGAACGCCACCTCGACCAAGTCCATCGGCCAGATGAGGGACATCCTGACCAAGATCGTCCAGAACAGCAAGATCGTCGAATCGCGCGACCTGGCGCACAAGGTCCAGGGACGCCTGGTGGACGCGCTCTCGGCCTCCTACTCCGAAGTGCGCAACCTGGGAGCCAAGGGCGGACCCTTCTGGGTGCTGATCGGGAGCAACATGCCCTCGATCCTGGTCGAGGTCTCCCACCTGTCCAACGCCCGGGAGGCGGCGCGGCTCAAGGAGGAGGCCTACCGCCAGAAGATCGCTCAGGGCATCTACGACGGCCTCGTCGATTACATGCAGTCCCTGGGCAAGGTCCCGGCCGTGAAGAAATAGAGAACGAAAGGAACGAACACCATGAGAAGAAGAGACTTCATGCGCGATGTCGCCCTGGGCGGCCTGGCATTCGGCGCCGCCGGACGGGCCGCTTTCGCCCTCCAGACGGCGGCCAAGCCGCCCGACCTGTCCTGGGTCGAGGGGGAATCCCCGGAGGCCCTCACCCGGTCGGCCGTCGCCGCACTGGGAGGGATGAAGAACTTCGTCGGCCGGGGAGACGTCGTGTGCGTCAAACCCAACATCGGCTGGGACCGGACGCCGGAACTGGCGGCCTGCACCAACCCCGAGGTGGTCAAGGCGCTGGTCGAGATGTGCCGGGAGGCCGGGGCCAAGGAGGTCATAGTCACCGACCACTCCACCAACCAGGCCGCCCGCACCTTCCTCCGCTCGGGCATCCAGGACGCCGCCAAGGCGGCCGGCGCCCGGGTGCTCCTGCCGAGCGCGTTCCGCATGAAGAAGATGAGCCTCGGCGGCGAGTGGTTCAAGGAGTGGGAGGTCTTCCTGGACGTTTACGAGGCGGACAAGATCATCAACGTGCCCATCGCCAAGCACCACAGCCTGTCGCGGGTGACGCTGGGCATGAAGAACTGGCTGGGCGCGATCGGCGGAGCGCGCAACCAGCTCCACCAGCGCCTGGACGAGGCCAAAATCGACCTCTCCCGCTTCTTCAAGCCCGTCCTGACCGTGCTCGACGCCTACCGCATCCTCGTCCGCAACGGGCCCCAGGGCGGACGCCCCTCGGACACCGAGCTGCGGAAGACCATGATCGCCGGGCGCGACTACGTGGCCGTGGACGCCGCCGGGGCGACGCTCTTCGGCATCAAGCCCGAGGAGCTGCCGTTCCTCAAAATGGCCGCGGAGCGCAAGCTCGGACGTCTCGACTGGGAGAAGCTGAGAATTGAAAAAAGAAAAGTCTAGGAAATACAGGATCCTCCAGGCGCTGCGCATCCTGAGCCAGTGGGCTTTCTTCGCCCTGTTCCTGTATCTCTTCACCCGGACCCGTTTCACCGGGTCGGACGTGATCGGCCCCGTGGAGCGGTTCTTCCATTTCGACCCCCTCCTGGCCCTCACGGCCACGGTCGCCGGGCGGGCCCTGTTCGCCGCCTTCGCCTGGGCCGGAGCGACCGTCCTCCTGACCCTCGTCCTGGGGCGCGTCGTCTGCGGCTGGGTCTGCCCCCTGGGGGGCGTCCATCAGTTCTTCTCCTTCCTCTTCAAGAAAGCGCGGCTCCACAAGCCCCGGGACGTTTCGGCCGGGCCGTTGAAGTGGAAATACTTCATCCTCCTCTTCGTCCTGGCCGGCGCGCTCCTGGGCTTGAACCTGGCGGGCTACCTCGACCCCCTGTCGTTCCTCTACCGCTCGTTCGCCACGGCCGTCTTCCCCGCCCTGGGCCACGCGGCGACGGGCTTGATCAAGCTTCTCTACGCCCTCGGGGTCGACGGCCCGGCGGGAACGCTCGGACAATTCTTAGAAACTTTGACCCTCAACCCCGTCTACCTTCAGGGATTTTTCATCGGCCTCCTCTTCCTGGCCGCGGTCGGACTCAACCTCCTGCGGGAGCGGTTCTGGTGCCGCGTCCTCTGCCCGGCCGGCGCGCTCCTCGGGCTCCTGTCCCTGGGCAACGTCTTCAAGCTGAAGATCGACAAGACCAAGTGCATCGACTGCAAGCTCTGCAGCCTGCAGTGCCAGACCCAGGCCGCGCCCTACCCGGAAGAGGACTGGAAGCGGGCCGAGTGCGTGTACTGCTTCACCTGCGGCGCCGTGTGTCCGACGGCGGCCGTCGGCTTCCCGACGCGGGACGTTCCCCGCAAGGAAAAGCGCGTCAGCCTCGACCGCCGCAAGATCCTCTGGACGCCGATCGCCGCCCTGGCCGCCCTGCCCTTCTTCCGCATCAACCCCGCCGGGCGTCGCGCCGCCTCCTCGCTCATCCGGCCTCCCGGCGCCCTGCCCGAGCCCGCCTTCCTGTCCCGGTGCGTCAAGTGCGGGGAGTGCATGAAGGCCTGCCCGACGGGCGGACTTCAGCCCGTGCTGGGCGAGGCCGGTCCGGAGGGGCTGTGGACGCCCCGGCTCGTGCCGCGCATCGGCTACTGCGAATACTACTGCTCGCTCTGCTCGCAGGTCTGCCCCACGGGAGCCATCAAGGAGCTCGGCGTGGAGGAGAAGCTCGCGGTCAAGATCGGCACGGCCTGGGTCGACAAGAACCGCTGCCTGCCCTACGCCCTGGGCAAGCCCTGCATCGTCTGCGAGGAGCACTGCCCCACCTCGCCCAAGGCCATCAAGCTCGTGGACCATCCCGTGCTCCTGCCCGACGGAACGGTCTCGGTGCAGAGGGCGCCCTTCGTGGACACGGCCCTGTGCATCGGCTGCGGCATCTGCGAGAACAAATGCCCCGTCATGGACCAGCCGGCGATTTACGTCACGAGCATCGGCGAGCACCGCTCCGAAACGAACCGCCTCCTCCTCGATCTGTAGAGTTGAAATTGATTATCATTTCCGCCCTCGTCGCCACGCCCCGGGGCCTGGTGGTCGTCACCGGCTGCTCCCACCCGGGCATCGTGAACATCCTCCGCCGAGCGAGGGAGATCAGCGGCAAGCCCCTTCATCTCGTTTTCGGCGGCTTCCACCTCAGGGACAAGACGGACGCCGAGATGCGGGACATCATCGCCGCATTCAAAGAGATGAAGGTCGAATCCTGCGGCGCCACCCACTGCACGGGCGATAAGCCCATCGCCGCGTTCCGAGAGGCCTTCGGCAAGAATTTTGTTCCCCTGGGCACGGGGAAAATAATCGAAGTCGAGGAGTTCTAACTCGCCCCCTTCCCCGGTCCAGACGAACCCCCGCCTCGGGCTCCGCGCGAAATAGGCCCTCGGTCCTCGGCGGCGAAGAAACGGGTCACTCGGCCAGAAGCTTTTTCAGCTCCTCCTTGAGCGCGGGGATGACCTGGAAGAGGTCGCCCACGATGCCGTAATCGGCCGCCTTGAAGATGGGCGCCTCGGGGTCCTTGTTCACGGCGACGATGACCTTGGAGGACGACATCCCGGCCAGGTGCTGGATGGCGCCCG
>VGJG01000108.1 GCA_016867615.1 Candidatus Aminicenantota bacterium
CCCAGATCGATTTCAGGGGCGGACGGAGGATATCCCTTCTCGGCCTGGGCCTGCTCCTGGCGGTCATGCCGTTTTTCCATCTCGTGCGGGACGCGGGAATTCTGCCCGTCCTGCTCCGGGCCTTGACCGGCCTGGGGTGGGGGATCAGCATGACCGCCACCATCAGCGTCTGCTCCGACCTGGCGCCCGTCGACCGCATGGCGCGTTCGCTCGGCGTCATCGGCGCGGCCGGTCTGGTGGCCAGCGCCGTGGGGCCGATGCTGGCCGAGGAGATCGTCCGCGGCCTCGGCTTCGGCTGGCTGTTCAACGCCGGGATCGTTTTTGTCGGCCTGGCCGTTCTCTGTCTCATGGCCACCCGGGAAATTCCCCGTCCCGAGGGCAACGGACGTCCGAACGGAGGTCGGATGTTTCCCGGCCTGGCGCTGGCCCTGGTCCTGCTGGTGATGCTCCTGCCCGTCGTCCATGGGGCGGTACGGAGCTCGGTCACCTATTTCATCGCCCTCTTCGGCAAGTCCATCCCCCTGGAGCGCGTCGGCCCGTTTTTTTTCGCTTTTTCCACGGCGGCCATCCTCACCCGTATCGGAGGGGGGGACATCTCGGACAAGCTGGGACGCAAGCGGGTCATCCTGCCGGCGACGCTCATCATCGGCTTCAACCTCTTCGGGCTGGCGCTGGTCCGGTCGTTCTGGCCGTTCCTGATTTCCGGTTTCGTGGCCGGACTGGGCCAGGGATTGATCTTCCCCGCCCTGAGCACGTACCTCATCGACCTTGTGGGACGGACGCGCAAGGGTCTGGCCCTGGGGCTCTACCTGTCCCTGTTCGACGTGGGCATGGCCCTGGGCGCGCCGCTCTTCGGCCGGGTGGCCGATATCTGGGGCTACCGCTGGATGTACGTCTCGGCCGGGGCATTGATCCTGAGCGTCTCGGTGCTCTTCAGCCTCAAGGCGCCCGAGCCGCGAAGACAGGCGCCGACTGTGGTACAATTTTAGAAGGAGTGAGAGATGGACCGCAGGAATTTTTTGAAGACCTCCGCGGCCGCCCTGGCCGCTCTTCCCGTACTGGGACGAACTTCTCCACCCGCCGGAACGGTCGCTGCCCGGTCTCAGGTTGTGGTGGTGAAGACGGCCGACCGCAGACGAGGGATCGAGGCCGCCCTGAAGGAGCTTCGCTTCTCACCGCCCCGGGACAGGAATGTCTTCCTCAAGCCGAATTTCAACTCGGCCGACCCCGCCCCCGGCTCGACACATAACGACACTCTGGCCGGCCTCGTCAAGGAGCTCCGCTCCAGGGGAGCGCGCGGCATCACCCTGGGGGAAAGAAGCGGCCCCCCCGAAACCCTGCGGGTGATGCAGGAGAAGGGGATCTTCGACATGGGCCGCGAAATGGATTTCGATGTCGTGAATTTCGAGGACATCGCGCCGGAGGATTGGATCCCGATGTCGCCCCCGGGCCATCACTGGGGCGAGGGCTTTTCCGTGGCCCGGCCGGTCGTGGAGGCCGAATACATCGCCCTGACCTGTTGTTTAAAGACGCACCAGTACGGCGGCGTGTTCACCATGGCGCTCAAGCTCGCCGTCGGCCTGACCCCGAAGTCTCTCATGAGAAGGCTCCACGCCTCGCCCGATATGAGGAAAATGATCGCTGAGATCAACCAGGTTTTCGAGCCCCAGCTCATCGTCCTGGACGGCGTGCAGGCCTTCACCGACGGCGGGCCGATGACCGGCAAGCGGGTCCAGGCCGACGTCATCCTGGCCGGCACGGACCGGGTGGCCGTCGACGCCGTCGGCCTGGCCGTGCTCAAGGAGCTGGGGGCCAACGAAGCCGTGATGTCCCGCAGGATCTTCGAGCAGGAACAAATCCAAAGGGCGGTGGAGCTCGGCCTGGGCGTTTCCGGACCGGACCGGATCGAGCTCAGGGGAACGGACCGCTTGAGCCGTCTCTACGCCGGGAAGCTCAAAACGATCCTCGCCCGCGGCTAGGAGAGAACGGATGTCCGACTGGCGCGCCCTGTTCCGGGCGAGGAGGTCCGTGCGATGCTTCCAGTCGCGCCCCCTGCCGCGGGCCCTGCTCGTCGACTGGGTCGAAGCGGCCCGCCTGGCCCCCTCGGCGGCCAATCGCCAGCCCCTGGAGTTCATCATCGTCGATGACCCGGAGACAACGGCGCTTCTTTTTCCCTGTCTCCGTTGGGCGGCCTCTATCAGCCCCCGTGGGGATCCCCCTCCCGGACGGGAGCCGGCCGCGTATATCGTCACCCTGGTCAACACGGCCGTCAGGGACAAGGGATACGAATACGACGTGGGCGCGGCCATGATGTCCATGACCCTGGCCGCCTGGGCCGAGGGCGTGGCCGGCTGTTGGCTGATCTCCGTGGACAGGGAACGCGTGCGGACCCTGCTCTCGGTCCCGGAGACCCATGTCATCGATTCCGTCCTGGCCCTGGGCTATCCGGCGGAAACTCCGCAGGCGGAGGAAGGAACCGGCTCCGTTCAATACTGGAAAGACGACCAGGGCCGGATGCACGTCCCCAAGCGACGGAGGGAGGACATCCTCCACTTCAACCGTTATTGAGCGGCCTTTGCGCCCGGCGCCCTCAGACGCCGGCGACGGTCATTTCGGCGATCTTGATCGTCGGACCCGATAGCCCCAGGGCCAGGTCCAGGTCGGATCCCACTTCCTGAATGTCGGCCAGGATACGGCCCAGGTTGCCCGAGATCGTGACCTCGGAGACGGGGAAGGCAACCTCGCCCTTTTCCACCCACAGGCCGAATGCCCCGCGGGAGATGTCGCCCGTCACGGGATTGAGGCCGTGCCCCAGGGTTTTGACGACCAGGAGGCCGCGGTCCAGGGAGGCGACGATGTCCGCGGCGCTGCGTCCGCCCGGCTGGAGGTAGAAGTTGTTCGGGCCTGCGCCGCCTCCGTCGGCGTTGCCCGTGCTCTTCAGTCCGAGCTTCCGGGCGGAGTAGGCGTCGCACAGAAAATTCTTGAGGACCCCCCCGTCCAGGACCGTCGTCCGGCGGCAGGGAACGCCCTCGGCGTCGAAGGGGCGGGTGCCGGGCATTCCGGGCAGAAGACCGTCGTCCACGACGTTCGCCAGGGGGCCTCCGACGCTCTCGCCGAGCCGGTCGGCGAGGAACGAGGCTTTTTGGTAGGCCGCCGTCCCGGATACGCAGGAGAACAGGAAACCCATCAGCCAGGAAGTCATGAGCGGCTCGAAGACGACGGGCAGGCGCTGGGTTTTTATCTTTTTCGGCTTGAGCAGCCGCACCGTCCTGTCCACCGCCCGTCGGGCGACGGACTCGGGCGAAGCCAGGTCCTTCCAGCGTGCGGCGGAGGAGAACCAGAAGTCCTCGGCCCGGTCGTCCGTGTCTCCGGCCTGCAGGCCGACGCTGAGCGTGCAATGCGTCAGGCTGAAATCGCGGAGGAACCCCCTGGAGTTGGCCAGGATGACGGTCGATTCGTTCGTCCCCAGGCTGGCGCCCTGCGAATTGCTGATGCGCTTGTCGGCGAGGGCCAGGCTCTCGGTGCGCAGGGCCGTTTCGATCTTGGCCTCGGGACCGACGGACGCAAGCTCCGGGTCGAAGATGTCGAGCCCGGCCGCGTCGGGAGGATCGCCGCCGTCGTCCGGGAGGCCCGAGAACGCGTCGCGTTCGGCCAGGCGGGCGCGGTCGACCGCCCTCCTGACCAGTCCGTCGAGGACATCCTCCGAAAGGTCGGAGGAGGAGGCATGAGCCGTCCGGCGGTCGCAAAGGACCCTCAGCCCCATGCTTCGCGATCCGGCCTGAATGAGACTCTCGACCCGTCCCAGGCGGACGTCGACGTTGAATTCCGTTCCCTGGGCGAGGTGGACCTCCGCCTCGTCGGCGCCCGCCGCCCGGGCCTTGTCCACGACCCTCCCGGCCAGGAGCCGCAGATCGTCGAGCGAGAGCTTATCCCTCAAGCGACCCCCCGACCGTCATGGAGTCGACCTTCAACGTCGGACAGCCGTCCGTGACGGGAACATCCTGGCCCTCCTTACTGCAGGTCCCTGTCTGCAGGCTGAAGGCGAGGTCCGAGCCGACCCGGGATATTTTCCTCAGGATGTCCAGGTTGGAGCCGATGAGGGTCGCCTGCTTCACCGGGAAGGTCAGGCGCCCGTCCTCGATGAGCCGTCCGGAGCTCACGGAGAACGTGAATTTTCCCGAATCCTCGACCTGCCCGCCCAGAAAACGCTCGGCGTAGAAGCCTCTCTTCACCGAGCGGATGATCTCCTCCGGGTCGTGATCGCCGCGGTCGATGAAGATGTTCGACATGCGGGGCAGGGGAAAGCAGGTGAAGTCCTGGCGCCTTCCGTGTCCGGTCGTCCTCCGGCCCAGGAGCCGCGCCGAAAGCCGGTCCTGGATCAACCCGGTCAGGACGCCCCGTTCGACAAGCGGGGTTCGGGCGGGAACGGTCCCCTCGTCGTCGACGCCGTAGGACCCGCGGAAGAAGGGGATGGTGGGATCGTCGTAGATGGACACCGGCCCCGAGCCGACGCGCCGGCCCAGCTTGTCCCAGAAGACCGAAGTCTTTTTTCTGACGAAGTCCGCCTCGAGCAGGTGGCCTACGGCCTCGTGGATGAGCACGCCGCTGTGGCCGGGGGCCAGGACGACGGGCATCTCCCCGGCCGGGGCTTCCCGGGCCTCCAGCAATCCGACGGCTTCGCGGGCCGCCTCGCTGCCGATCGTCACGGGACTCATCTTTCCCGAGAGATGCGAAAGCCCGATGCGCCCCCCGCCCCCCGAGAAACCCGCTTCCCTCCGGCCGCCCCGGGCGGCTATGGCCAGGCAGACGAGACGCACCATCGGCCGCCGGTCCGTGGCCAGCAGGCCCTCGCTGTTGACGATGAGTACGGTCTGTATGACGTCGCTCAGCGAGACCTTGACCTTGTCCACGGCCGGGTCGTACCGGCGGGCCGCCTCGTAAGCCTCCCGGACGAGCCCGATCTTGACCGGCAGGGGCGCGGCGTGAGCCTCGTCCGGCCCCGGGAGGCGCTCCCCGCCGCGGATCGCCCTCCCGGGATGCGCGGCGTTCCCTCCGGAGCCCCCGGAGGCGATGGCCGCGGCCGAACGGGCGGCGCGGCGGATTCCGTCCGGGGAGAGGTCGCTCGTGTAGCCGTAGCCCGTCTGGTCGTCCTTGAGGACGCGGACTCCGAGCCCGAGGACGATGCTCTCGGAGGTGTCCTTGACGATCTCCTCCTCCATGCGGATCGAGGAATGAACCCGTCGTTCGAGGAACAGCTCGGCGAAGTCTCCGCCCCGGGAGAGGCTGAGGTTCAAAGCCCGCTCCAGGTCGCTCTGTGTCAGCCCGAACAGCTCGTCATCCAAGGCGGGAGCCGCTCCTTCGGGCCTCGGCACGGCCCCTCCTCAGGTATGTCAGGAGGAGCAGCAGGATGGCCGCCGCGCCCAGGCCGTATTCCAGGATGTTTGTGGTGAGGTGCACGCCCAGCCCGGAGACGACGGCCAAGTCCCCGGGAAATCCCAGCAGGCGGAAGGTGGCCGTCCAGGCCGCTTCCCAGGTCCCGAACCCTCCCAGGCCCTTGACGGGCAGTATGGCCGTGAACTCCGCTCCGGTCAGGCCCAGGACCGTTTTCCAGAAGCCGATGTCCTCGGGCCGGTAGCCGTGGCCGCGGAGAAAACCGCAGAGCAGAAAATAGACGGAGACGTATTTGGTCAGACGGATCAGGAAGGACTGGCATAAAATGACGATTATGCGCTTCGGGCTGCGGACGCCGTCCAGGCTCCGCCCGATGAGATCGATTTTTCGGAGCGCGGTTTCCGCCCACGGTTTCTCCGCCAGGCGAAGCAGCCGGAGGAGGGACCGCAAGCCCTTTTCCGCCAGGCGGGTGAGAGCCGCCAGCTTCCACAGGACGAGGGCCGAGAGCATGAACATGGCCAGAGCCGAGCCGGCCAGCACGGTCGGGGGAAGGGGAAGGGCGCCGCTGCCGGCGGCGGCTAGGGCCAAAAGGAGGAAGGGACCGAGGGTCAGGAAGTCGAGCACAAAGGCCACGATGAACGACGAGGTCGCGGATTCGAAGCTGAAGCCGAGCCTCTGGTTGAGGACGTAGATGTACGACAGGGACCCGACCCGGGCCGGAAGAAGGTCGTCGAACGAATTGCGGATGAACGTGGTCAGAAGGATGCCCGACCAGGGGCAGGGCAGGGGATGAAGGAGCAGCTTGTAGCGCCAGGCTCTCAGCCACGCGCCCAGGAGATGGAGGACGATGAAGGCCGCCAGAGCGGACGCGGGGAGGCCGAGAAACGTCTTCTTGATGAGTCCCGGCTCGA
>VGJG01000109.1 GCA_016867615.1 Candidatus Aminicenantota bacterium
CGGCTTGGCTCGAAATCCCTCAACAGCTATGCCAGGTATGAACAGGGACGCTCGGTGCCGAGCGTCGCCAAGCTCGCCCGGCTTTTTTCGGCCGTGGCCCGCAACCGTGAATTCGTCATCCAGGAGAGCCGCGCTCATTACGGGGACTGCGGGACGGGGAAAAGCCTCGGGAGGGCAAATTCCTTGTCCGAAACCGGGATTCATAGGAAAATGAAGGGAAGAACCTCATATCCAAAGCCACGATGCGACTCAAGTTGAGAACAATGCCATATCGCTTCCTTCTTGCCGCAGGCTTGCTAGCGGCGGCCGTGGCAACGGCTGTCGCGGCGGCGGCAGGCCAGTCGGCGCAGACGCCCGCGGCTCCGGAGCGGGACATCCTCTTCCTCTACGACGGCCCGGCCGGCCGCTCGGAGGCCTTCAAGACGGCCTCCTACATCCAGAAGCTCCTCAGCCACTTCGCGCTCGCGCCCGGCAGGCTCGTTCAGGCCCACGCCCACCGGCCTGGTCAGACCGAGGCCGCCGACCTCGTGTTCGTCGTCTTGGAGGAGGGGACGCCCGACGTCCCCCAAGCCCTGCTCCGCGAACTGACGCGCAGGGACGCACCGCTCGTCTGGGTCAACCTGCACATCGAAATGCTCCTCGAGCGCGCCCCGGAGCGCTGGGGACTGACCCATGCCGGGCTGGACTTCTCGGGCGCATTCCGCGTGACCTATAAGGGGAAGACCTTCGTCAAGGAAGACCCCGAATTCAACATGATCCGCGTCGACGCGCCCGACAGGGTCCGGGTCGCGGCGCATCTCGTCGACGGCGACGGCCGGACATGGCCGTATGTTCTGCAATCCCAAAACCTTTGGTACGTAGCCGACGCTCCCTATTCCTACGCCCATGAGGGCGGTCGCTTTCTCGTCCTGGCCGACCTCCTCCACGACATCCTCGACCGGGACCACCCGCCTTCCCGGAAGGCCATGCTGCGCATCGAGGACATCACCCCCGAGAATGACCCGGCCGCGCTCCGCCGCATCGCCGATTTTCTGGCCCGGGAAAAGGTCCCCTTCCAGATCTCGCTCGTCCCTTTCTACAAAGACCCCCGGTCCCAGGTCGAGGTCTCCCTCTCCGACCGGCCGGAGCTCGTGCGGGCCGTGAAGCACATGGTCCGCAAGGGGGGCGCGGTCGTCCTCCACGGCGTGACCCACCAGCACCGCGGTCTGTCCACGGACGACTACGAGTTCTGGGACGACGTTCTGGGCGAGCCCCTCGCCTTCGACTCGCCCGACTGGGTGCGGCAGAGGGTCGCCCAGGGTCTCCGGGAATGCTTCCGTCAGGAGATCTATCCCCTGGCCTGGGAAACGCCCCATTACTCCGCCTCGCGCAACACCTACCGCGCCATCGCCGCATTCTTCGACACCTTCAACGACCGGCTGATGGCCGCCGACATCAGCGGCGCGCAGGTTCTCTCCCCCTACCCCTTCTTCGACCCGGAGCTGAGAGTGACCGTCATCCCGGAAAACCTGGGCTATGTGAACTTGAGCAACCCCGACCAGGAGCGCATACTCGACAACGCGCGGAACATGCAGGCCGTCAGGGACGGGACGGCGTCGTTCTTTTTCCATCCCTTCGTTCCGATCGACCACCTGAAGCGCCTCGTGCGGGGAATGAAGGAGCAGGGCTGGGAATTCATCTCCCTGGGCGATTTCGGCTGCAATCTGCGCACGGATTCCCATTGGGTCACCACCTCCGGCGGCCGGGGATCTGTCACGGCGGTCAACCAGTACGTACGCGAAACGACCTGGAGCCGAGGGGGCAAACTCCTGAGGCGGACCTCCGGGAAGGCCAGGCAACGGGAGGTCGTAACCCGCCGGGTCGAACTGGAGCCGGGCGGCCTCTACGTCCTGGAAGCCCTCGACCTGCTGCCGGAGACGGCGCTGCCCGCGGGCCCGACTTGGATCTCCGAGATTCAGCGAAAGCATTCGGAGGCCCGATCGCGCACAGAGGAACCGGCGTTGAGGCTGACGCGCGCGGCCATTGTGACTTCGCCCTCCCTCACCCGGTCGGAGGACTTCAACTTCCGGAGCCATCAGTCCCAACTCCGCTATTTCGGCTTCATCCCCAGGATTCTCCGGAACAACAGCGTCCGGGTCCGCGCCCTGGATGAGTTCACCCTGATCGTCGCGCCCCAGGCGACCGCCAGGCGTTTGGACAGGGAGGGCGTGAACGCCCTCCTCGATTTCGTGGAGCGAGGCGGCATCCTCATCACCGAGGGCCGGTCGGATCTCGCCGAAAGCCTGGGTTTCCGGTTTGATGGACGGACCGTCGCCGTCGGGGAGGTCAGGGAGCATTCCCTGCCCGGACCGACGCTCCGCTGGAGCCCGCCCGTCGAGGCTCCCGTCTTTTCGTCCGAGGGGACGGTTCTCCTGGCCGACGACGCAGCCGGCCGCGCGCCCCTGGCCTGCGTCAGAAGCTTGGGCCGGGGCCGGGTTCTGTTTCTGGCCGTCCCGCTCGACGACCTGGGACCCTTCGGCGTCAACCGCTACGCCTTTTATCCCCATTACCTCAGGAACTCCCTGGACGTCCCCTTCCATGTCCGCCGCAGTCACGTGGAGTACTACTTCGACCCGGGATACCGCCCCTTCGCCGGATGGGAAAAGCTGGTCAAGCAATGGAGAGCCGCGGGGGTGAGGACCGTTTACCTCGCCGCGTGGCATTTCTACCGCGAGTGGTCCTTCGATTACCGGTATTTCCTCCGGCTGTGCCACGTTCATGGACTGTCTGTTTACGCCTGGTTCGAATTCCCCCAGGTGACTCCCCTGATGTGGGAAGAGCATCCGGAGTGGCGGGAACAGACCGCCACCGGCGCGGACGGCCTCTGTCACTGGCGCCTGCAGATGAACCTCTTCAACCCCCAGGCCCGGGAAGCGGCCCGCGCCCATATGCGACGGGTCCTCATGGAATACGATTGGGACGGGGTCAACCTGGCCGAGCTC
The DNA here is from genome assembly GCA_016867615.1 of Candidatus Aminicenantota bacterium. Taxonomy (GTDB): domain Bacteria; phylum Acidobacteriota; class Aminicenantia; order Aminicenantales; family JAFGAV01; genus JAFGAV01. Next base: position 2,982 of record VGJG01000109.1, read on the forward strand.
AACTTCGACACCAATCGCGGGGCCGAGGACCCCTCGAAGTTCGTCCCCCTGAACGCCGACGTCCGCCGGGCGTTCGAGCGCGAGGCCGGGTTCGACCCCCTGGAATTCTTCGATCCCGCTTCCCCCCGTCATCACCGCGCCGCGCCCAGGGAGTGGGAATCCTTCCTGCGGTTCCGGACGCGCATCACGGCCGGGTGGCACGAATTCTTTCTTGAGGAGATCGAGTCCGTGAGACGGGCCAAGGGCCGGGATATGGAGGTCATCGTCACGGCCATGGACTCCCTCCTCCATCCCGAGATCGTCGAGGAGTGCGGCCTCGACACGCGGGACGTGCTGGCCCTCATGAACCGCTACGACTTCACCCTCCAGGTTCAGGACCCGGCGCGAAGCTGGGTCGAGCCGCCGGATCGTTACCTCTCGCTGGCGGAAGCCTACCTGGAACGCATTCCCTCCCCCGAGCGGCTGATGTTCGACATCAACGTCGTCCCCCGCCGGGAGTACGAAAAAACAGCGCTTCCCTCGGCCTCGGCCATCGGTTCGGAGCTCGCGGCCACGGTTTTTTACGCCGGCCTGGCTACGGGACGCGTGGCCGTCTATTCCGAGTTCACCGTCCCTCCGCTGGACATGGACCTCCTGCCGTTCGTCATGGGTTCGGACGTGGAGATCGCGCCCGCGGGCGGGAGCTACATGCTCAAGTCCAAGAAGCCCTTCCAGCTCTTTTGGAACGGGCGGAACACCGCGCCGCGGCTCAACGGCCGTCCTTGGCCCTTCTCCGCGGAGACGTCCCTGTCCGTGCCCTCCGGGGTCCACCGTCTGGAGTTCGCGGCCAAGAGACCGTTCGGCTTCCAGGGGCTCGAACACCGGATCCTCCTCGACGCCGACATCCTGGACATCGAGATGGCGAAAGACAAAGTCAAGCTCGTCTACGACTCGCCCTTGGCCGTCCTCCTGTCCTTCAACCGCCCCCTGGAGCGGATCGAGCTCGACGGACGCGAGATCCGGGCCGGCGACGGCGACTCGAGCCTCCGCCTGCCCCGCGGCCGGCATGACCTCGCCCTGACCCTCAGCCATCCCGTTTTTCACCGTCTGGACGAGGTCGGTTACGCCTCGTCGACCGCCTTCGCTTTGATCGGCTTGGCGGCCGCCCTGGCCCTGGTCGGCATGTATCTTCATGTGCGGTGGACGAGATGAGCGGCGTCTTGAGGCTGGCCGCGGACGCGCTGTTCGTCTTTTCCGTGGTCTTCATCTGGCTGATGCTGATCTATCAATTCGTCCTCTCCGTCGGAGGCTTCCTGCTCCGGGCCCGCACGAGGCGGAGGGGGCGCGCGGCGCCTCCCGCCGAACCGCCCATGGTCTCGATCCTCATCCCGGCGCGGAACGAGGAAACGGTCATCGGGTCCCTCCTGGACCGCATCGCGGCCTTCACCTATCCCCAAGACAAGATCGAGATCCTGGTCATCAACGACGGAAGCACGGACCGCACGGCCGAGACCGTCGCGCTCCGGGGGCGGGAGGACCCGAGGATCGGGCGGATCGACGTCCCCCCCGGGCTTGCCGGCCGGGGCAAGGGCGCCGCGTTGAACCTGGGCCTGGCCCGCGCCTCCGGGGAATTCATCGCCGTCTACGACGCGGACAACGCCCCCGAAGCCGACTCCCTCGCCCTCCTGTGCGCGGCCCTGCAGGCCGACCCCCGGCTGGCCTCGGTCTGCGGCAAGTTCCGGGCCTACAACAAGCGCGCCACCTGGCTGACCCGCTTCATCAACATCGAGTCGATCGCCTTTCAGTGGATCGTCCAGGCGGGGCGCTGGCTTCTTTTCCGCATCGCCGTCATCCCCGGCACGAATTTCGTCATCCGCGCCTCCGCCCTGAGGGAGGCCGGCGGCTGGGACGAGCGGGCCTTGACCGAGGACTCCGAGCTGACCTTCCGGCTCTACGACCTGGGTTACCGGGTCGCCTTCCTCCCCGAGGCCGTCACCTGGGAGCAGGAGCCCGAGACGCTCCGGGTGTGGTTCGGACAACGGACGCGCTGGGCCCGGGGCTACTACCGCCTCATCGCCGAGCGCAGCCGCCTGCTGCTGCGCCGGAAGCCGGGCCGGATGGCGTTCGAGCTCTTCAACCTTCTGTGGCTCTATTACTTTTTCGTCGCGGCCGTCCTGCTGTCCGATGTGCTGTTCGTGCTCTGTCTGACCGGCCTGGCGCGCATCCGGGTCCTGGGCCCCTACGCCGAGCTCTGGGCCCTGGCTTTCATACTCTTCAGCCTGGAAGTCCTCCTCGCCCTGGCCTACGAGCGGGAAGACGCGCTCTCTTCCCTGGTCTTGATCCCGGCCGCCTACTTGTTTTATACCAAGCTGTGGGTGTTGGTCGTGGTCCACAGCCTGTATCAGGAGATCGTGCTGAAAAAAAAGGGGACTTGGGTCAAAACCCCGCGCTTCCCCGTAAAGCCGGAAGACCCCCGGACCCCAAGGGAGGGAAGACCTTGAAAACCAAAGCCCTGATCCTCATCCTTCTCGCCGCCCCGGCCCTGCTGTCCGCAGAGACCGTCATCCAGATGGGGTTCGAGTCCTACTTCGGCGCCAACCGCACGCTCCTCTGGACCCCCTGGGTCGGCGTCCGCCAAAGCCTGACGGATTCGTCCTCCCTGCTGTTCAAGTGCTATTTCCATAATTTGGGATACCGCTATATCAACCTGGAAGAGCTCGAGGTGAAGCGCCAGGCCCAGCTGCTGAACCTCACGGCAGCCTATTACCGGCAGAAACCCTCCGGGGAAGCCTACGCCGCTCTCTCCTACCTGAGGGGGAACGAAAGGTACTCCGCCCTGGCCCTGGACGGCGGGCTCGGCCTCGCGGTCGCCGGGCGGCTGAGCCTGGACGCCGGGATCTACGTCCTCAACGAAAGCTCGGTCCTCTGGTTGCCGGAAGAGCCGCTCCGCCGGATCACCACGGCCAGCCTCAAGGGCGGCATCCGGCTGAAAATCTTCGAGTGGCTGCGCCTGAACCCCAGGGCCGCCGTCTACCGGAACACGGATGGAGTCACCGCCACGACATGGGCGGCGAGCCTGGTCCTGGTCCCCAAACCGCCCCTCACCATCTCCCTTGGCTTTTCCCGGTACTCGGAGTCGGCCTCCTACCGTTTCCGGGGGGACTACTTCGAATTCGGCCTCAATTACTACCGCTAGGCCGGTACGGCCCGCCTATTTCTTCTCCTCGGGCACGAGCTCGTTCAGCCGGATGAGCTCCTTGAGGTACCACTCGGGGAATTGGAGCGGGTTGCGCTTCCGAGTGGCCGGGTCGTAGAGCCAGAGCTTGTTGTAT
>VGJG01000110.1 GCA_016867615.1 Candidatus Aminicenantota bacterium
AGGGGCGCCTACTCGCGCCTGGACGACATCCTGGACGGCGAGACGCGGAACGCCGTGGCCAACGCCGACCTGATCGAGATCGTCCGCACCTCGAACCGCCCCTTCGAAATCACCGGGGAGACGGCCGTCGTCCAGACCGAGGAGCAGCTGGAGAAGGTGACGCTCGGCCGGGAGAAGATCTCTCGCATCATTCTGGAGAAGGCCGCGGCCATCACGCCCGAGTTCGGCATCGAGCTGCGCGACCTCCAAATCAAGAGAGTCAACTACGTCGACGAGGTCCAGCAGAAGGTCTTCGACCGGATGATCGCCGAGCGGCAGAGGATCGCCTTCATGTACCGCAGCGAGGGAGACGGCAAGAGCGCCGAGATCCGCGGCCAGAAGGAGCGTGAGCTGAAGCGCATCCAATCCGAGGCGTACAAAGCGGCGCAGGAGCTCAAGGGCCGGGCCGACGGAGAGGCCACGCGCATCTACGCCGAAGCCTTCAACCGCGACGCGGAGTTCTACCAGTTCTGGAAGACGCTGGACGCCTACCGGACGACCCTCGACGCCAACACCTGGCTGCTGCTGTCCACGAACAACGAGTTCTTCAAGTTCCTGAAGTCGATCGGGGCTCGCTGAGCGCGGCGTCCGGAGCCAACTCCAGGATCCTCCGGCGGCAGGGAAAGAGCGCCGGCGTGCCGCCGGTGTGGAAGAAGACGACGGCCCGGCCGTGGGGCAGAAGCCCCCGTCGGGCCCGGTCGTCCAGGCCGACCATGGCCTTGGCCGTGTAAACGGGGTCGAGGACGACCGCCTCCTCCCTGAAGATCCCGGCCAGGGCCGCGGCCACGGCCCCGTCCACGAAACCGTATCCCGCGCCGAGGTATTCGTCCAGGACGACGACATCCTCGGGGCCGACGCGGGGCTCGATCCCCAGGGCGTCCTCCGTCCGGCGGCAGATGTCCAGGACGAGGGGCGCGAAGGACGCCCTGTCCTCCGAGACGCTGACACCGAGGACTTTCAGGTCGAGCCCGAGGGCCTTGGCGCCCACGACCAATCCGGCCTGTGTCCCTCCAGACCCCGTGGCGTGAATAATCGCTCCGATGTCCAGATTCCCTCTCTTCGCCTGTTCGACCGCCTCGATGAGTGCGCGGACGTAGGCTATGGCGCCCAGGGGAAGCGTCATGGATCCGGAGGGCATCGACCCCCCCACGGGAGCCAGGTAGGGGCTCCCTCCCCGCGACCGGATTTCCTCCGCCGCGGCCTCGAGATAACTCAGGGCTTTTTCCAGGGATACGACCTTTCCGGGCTGCGCTTCGACAAAGCGCGTCTCCGCCCCCACCAGGAGGTCAAGGAATAGGTTTCCGTCGGCCTCGACGGGCTGGTCCGGCGCCCGGAACAGAATGAGCACGGACCGCAGTCCCGCCCGCCGCGCGGCCGCGGCCGTCTGAAGGCACCAGTTCGACTGGAGGCTCCCCCAGGTGACGATCGTATCCGCTCCCTTCTTCAGGGCGTCGGAGATGATGTATTCCAGCTTGCGCGACTTGTTGCCGCCGAAGGCCAGGCCGGTGAGGTCGTCGCGCTTCATCCAGATGTCCGTCCCGGGGAAGCGGGCGGAAAGAGCGGCCAGCCGGTGAAACGGCGTGGGCTCTTGGATCAGGAGCAGGCGGGGGATCTTTTCGATCTTGCTCTTGAGCTCCTCGATCTTCGCCCGGGAAAGACCGGTCGTCTTCTTTGCGCAACTCATCGGGCCTCTCCCGTCCTCGCCGCCGGCAGGGACAGGCCGTGCCCCCGGGAGAAGAGCCCGGGCAGGGACACGGGAAGGCGTCCCGTGAAGCCCGTTTCCCCGAAGAGCGCCCGGACAGCAGCGCGCTGGGCCTCGGCCGAGCTCCGGTAGGCGCAGACGTAGCAGGCCGCCTCGGGAAATTCCACGAGAAAGTAGGGGCTGCCGAAGGAAACCACGGCCAGCCGTTTTCCCGAAGCGGCGGCATCCCGGACCGCCTGGACGTGCAGGGGGTTCAGGCCCACCGTCCCCTTCCTGTCCTGAAGCCTGGAGAAAAGCGCGACCAGGATCGCGTCGGCCCGGACGGCTCTTTCCACGGATTGCCGGACCTTCTCCGGGTCGGTGTGGGCATCGGCGAAATCGAAGCCCGCGTCCCGGCGACGCTTGAGGATTTCCTGGACGAACACCCTTCCGGCGAAGTAATCGCTCTCATCGCTGCTCAGGGAGAGGACGGCCAGCGTCCCGCTTTCCCCGGCGAGCGGAAGCACGGGGCCCTCGTTCTTGACCAGGGTCAGGGACGACTCGAAAGCCCGGTTTGCCCAGAAAAGATGATCCCGGGAGCCGATGACCGACGACAGACGTTCGAGGTCGACCGTCTTCTCTTTGTACAGACCGAGGCGGGCCTTGAGGTCGAGGATGCGTTTCACGGAGGCGTTGATTCTGTATTCCGGAATCCGTCCCGACCGCACGGACTCCAGGAGGGCGCGGACCGCTTCCCTCGGGTCGGCGGGCAGGAGCAGCATGTCCGCCCCGGCCTCCGCGGCCCGGACGGCGGCTTCGCCCGCCGGAAGAAGCGTCGTGATGCCTCCCATGTCCATGGCGTCCGTGACGATCAGTCCCTTGAAACGCATCCGTCCCCTTAAAAGCTCCGTCAGCAGCGCCGGCGAGAGGGTGGCCGGCCGTCCGGGTTCCGGGTCGAGCGCCGGCACGGAGAGATGCCCGGTCATGACCGACATCACGCCGGCGTCGATGAGACGGCGGAAGGGCCACAGCTCGACCTGATCCAGGCGGCTTCGGTCCCCGGTCAGGACGGCGAGGTTGAGATGCGTGTCGGTCTCGGTGTCCCCGTGCCCCGGGAAGTGCTTGGCCGTGCAGGCCATTCCGTTCCGCTGGCAGCCGAGCACGAAGGCCCGGGCCAGGCGGGCGACCTGCTCGGGGTCCTCGCCGACGGACCGGGTGTTGATGATGGGGTTCAGGGGATTGACGTTCACGTCCGCGACGGGCGCCAAGGCCTGATGGACGCCCATGGCCCGTCCCTCGACGGCCGTGATCCGGCCCATCTGGTAGGCCAACTCCTCCGAATCGGAGGCCCCGAGGGCCATGAGCGGCGGAAAGTCCGTCGCGCCCTCGACGCGGTTGGCGGCCCCCCGCTCGTAATCCGAGGACACGAGGAGCGGGATGCGGGCCTGCCGCTGAAGATGGTTGGTCAGCCAAGCCGTCTCGAAGACCTGTCCGGCGAAGAAGACGGCCCCGCCGACCCCGAGATCGCGGACCAGGAATTCGAGGTCTTTCATCGCCTCGCCGTCCGCGGCGTGGAAGACGCCGTTGGCCCGAACGGCGATCATCTGACCGATTTTCTCCTCGAGCGTCAGATGGGCCAAGGTGCGCGACGCCCAGCGCCGGCCGACGGGCGTGAGCGTCAGGTCGTTCGGCGGGAGCCCGACCGGGGCCGTTCCCTGTAAGAGCAGACAGAGGAGGACGAGGGAGGCGACGCCTCCGGAGGTTTTTTTCGGCATCGTTGTTTCCCTTTCCCTTACCGAAGCCTCCGTCCCGCGCCCTCAGGCGAAAAGGTAACGCAGGACGAACAGCACGGAGATGACGTACACCATCGCGTGAACCTCCCGTCCCCTGCCCGAGACGAGCTTCAGGAGCGCGTAGGAGATGAATCCCACGGAGATGCCCTCGGTGATGTTCAGGGTGAGGGGCATGAGCAGCAAGGTCAGGAAGGCCGGCAGCGCTTCGGTCGGCTCGTCCCAGCGGATGAAGGTCACGCATTTCATCATGAAGTAGCCGACGACGATGAGCGCCGGAGCGATGGCGGGATGGAGGACCCGGCCGTCGAGCGCGTACTCGCCGCCGATCATCCTGGCTGCCGGGCTGAAGAAGAGCGCCAGCAGGAAGAACACCGAGGTGAACATGTTGGCCAGCCCCGTCCGGGCGCCCTGGGAGATCCCGGCCGCGCTCTCGACGTAGCTCGAGACGGTCGAGGTGCCCAGAAGCGCCCCGCCGACCGTCCCCAGGGCGTCGGCCATCATGGCCTGGTTGGCCCGGGGAAGGCGTCCGTTCTTGATGAACCCGGCTTGCCCGCCCACGCCGATCAGGGTGCCCACGGCGTCGAAAACGTCCAGGAGAAAAAAGATGAACACCACGGTGACCAGCCCCGTCTTCAGCGCGCCGAGGACATCGGCCTGCAGAAAAGTCGGGGCCAGACTGGGCGGGTTGGAGACCAGCCCCTGGTACTTGACCACTCCCAGAGGCAGACCCAGGAGGGCCGTGGCGACGATTCCCAGGAGAATGGCGCCCGGGACCTTGAGCGCCATGAGGACGGCGGTCAAGGCCAGGCCGGCCAGGGCCATCAGCGCCGGACGGCCGGAAAGATCCCCCAGCTGGACGAGCGCGCCCGGATTGGCGACCACAAGCCCCCCGTACTGCAGGCCGATGAAGGCGATGAGCAGTCCGATGCCGGCGGCGATGGCGTACTTCAGCGAATCGGGAATGACGGCCACGAGCTTCTCCCAGACGCCCAGGAGGGAGAGCACGACGAAGAGCAGACCGGAGACCACGACGGCTCCCAGGGCCACCTGCCAGGAATGACCGAGGCCTCCGGCGGCCGCGGCTCCGCAAACCGTGTAGGCGAAGAAAAAATTGTGGCCCATGGCCGGAGCCTGGGCGATGGGGTAGCGGGCCAGGAGGCCGGTCAGGACCGTGGCCAGGGCCGAGGCCAGGCAGGTGGCGGTCATGACCGCTCCGGGGTCCATGCCCGCTTTGGACAGGATCGCGGGTTGGACGAAGATGATATAGGACATGGTCATGAAGGTGCTCGTCCCCCCCAGCGCCTCCCGGCCAATCGTCGTTCCGTTTTCCCTGAGCCGGAACAGACGGTCGATGCCCTCCAGGATGCTCATCGTGCCCTTCCTAGGAATCCATGCGGATCAAGCTGAAGACGTCGACTTCCGGGTGCGCTTTGCGGATGGCTTCACCGCCCTTGAGGAAGGTGAGCTCGACCAGGGCGCCGAACCCCGCGACCCGCCCCCCCAGGGAGTGGACGAGGTCGATGGAGCTGACCGACGAAGAGCCCGTGGCGATCAGGTCGTCGATGATGACCGCCCTCTGTCCGGGACGGACGGCGTCGGTGTGCATCTCGAAAACCTCGACGGCGTATTCGTTCGGCGCCTGGACGGCGACCGTCCGTCGCGGCAGCTTCCCCTTCTTGCGGATGAGGGCCAGGCCCAGCCCCAGGTTGTAGGCCAGGGGCGCGGCGAACAGATAACCGCGCGACTCCAGCCCGACCACGACCTCGGGCCGCCGCGACGCGGCCCAGGCCGCCAGGGCGTCCACGGACTTTCTGAAGGCGGCGGCGTCCAGGACCACAGGAGTGATGTCCTTGAACCCGATGCCCGGCTTGGGAAAATCCTTGACCTCGACGATTTTCGCTCGGATGTCCTGCATGGCGTTCTCTCCCTTCTTCCCGTCCGATTTATAATTCCGCACGCCGGGAGTTGTCAATCCCGCCGTCTTCAGCCGCGCGCGGCGTCGCCGTTCGACGAAAAATACATATTGAATGTCGTCCGGCTGTTTCATACAATAGTCCTCAGGAGAGGAGAAGCCATGGACGAAGAAAAAAAAGACGAAGTCACATTGGTCGGAATGAGCGGGGCCTACAAGGACAGAACCTACCGGTTGGACAAGGAGGATTTTCTCGTCGGGCGCGCCCGGGATTGCGACCTGCGCATGGATGAAAACACGATCTCCGGCCGGCATGCCAGAATTCTCAGGGTCCAGGACCATTACGAAGTCGAAGACCTTCAATCCACCAACGGAACGTTTCTCGGCGGCCTGCGGGTCAACCGCAAGCGCCTCCGCTCCGGGGACACGATCAAGTTCGACCAGTTCGCATTCCAGTTCATCGACCCCTCGGACGTCAGCCGGACCATGGTCGCCACGCCCGCCGCGCTGGCCGAGGCCCAGAGGACGATCCACAGGCCCGCGCCCTCTCCCCCTGCGGCGGCCGGGACGGTCTCCGCTCCCGGGACGCGAAGAGGAGGCTTGGCGGCCGGGGTCGTGGTCGCGGTCCTGATCGCCTTCCTCGTCGGCTTGGGGGGCAACCTCCTCCTCCAGCAGGCGGTCATCGCCGGGGGCGGCGGCTCCTTCCTGGCCTCCGCCTGGGGCAACCTGGTCTCCATGGCCCAGAGCTATCCGATCATGCACCAGGCCCACCTCTGGGCTCAAGCGGACCTGGGGCGCTGGCAGAACGTCCTCTCCATCCTCCTGGTCATCCTCAGCGTCATCCTGGGGGGGCTGGC
>VGJG01000111.1 GCA_016867615.1 Candidatus Aminicenantota bacterium
CCGGTCCTTCGAGGACATGAGCGACCTGGGACGTCCGCTCCGCGAGCGACTGGCCCGGACCTTTCGCCTGAGCCTGCCCGCGGAGGTGGAGCGGCTCCGGGGAGGGGACGGCGCCGAAAAATTCCTGCTGCGTCTCGGCGACGGCCGCCTCATCGAGACCGTCCTCATCCCCGCTCCCGGGCGGGCCACGGTCTGCGTCTCGACTCAGGTCGGCTGCCGCTTCGGCTGCGTCTTCTGCGCCTCGGGGGCGGGCGGCTTCATCCGGAACCTGACCGCGGGCGAGATCACGGGCCAGGTCCTGCATGTCCGGGAAGCGGCCGGAAGGCCCGTGACCCACGTCGTCTTCATGGGCATGGGCGAACCCCTCGACAACTGGGAGAACACGGCCCGGGCCGTCCGGACGCTCAACGCTCCGGAGGGGCTGGGGATCGCCGCCCGCCGGATCCTGATCTCGACCTGCGGGCTTCTCCCGGGCCTGGAGAAGCTCAGGGCGCTCGGCCTGCAGGTCGAGCTGGCCGTATCCCTTCATGCCGCCGCGGACCCGCTTCGCGACCGCCTCGTGCCCATCAACCGAAAGCACCCGCTCGGCCGGCTCATCCCCGCCCTGAGGGACTACCGGAGGGAAACGGGCCGCCTGGTCACCCTGGAATACGTCCTCCTCAGGGGAGTGAACGATTCCCCCGCCGATGCCGCGCGGCTGGCCGCTCTGGCGAGGCGCGTGGGCGCCAAGGTCAATGTCATCCCCTGCAGCCCCGTGGAGGGCGGGAAGTTCGAGACGGTCTCGAAATCGGAAGCGGGGGCCTTCGTCCGCCGCGTGGAAAGCGGGGGAGTTCGGGCCGCGCTCCGGCGCTCCAAGGGCGGGGAGATCCGGGCGGCCTGCGGGCAGCTCGCCGTTCGCGCGGCCTCCAGGCCGGAGTGAGCCGGTCGCCCCGCGGAGACGGTCCGGGCCGCTCCCCGGCGAGGACGAAGAATATGCTTGACATATTATATAAAAAATATATTATATTCTAGTCGGGTCTGAGAGACGGTCATGAACAAGAACACGAGGTCCTACACCCGGGCGGCCCGGAAGCTGAAGGCCCTGGCCCATCCGGCGCGCCTCAAGATCCTCGCCGAGCTGGCCGGGGGGGAGTGCTGCGTCGGCCGCATTCAGAGCTGCCTGAGCCTCTCCCAGCCCCATGTCTCCCAGAGCCTGAAAGTCCTCCGGCGGGCCGGGATCGTCGCCGGCCGGAGGGAGAAGAACAGGATCTGCTACCGGATCGTGGATCCGTCCGTCCGGCGCATTATGAAGTTGTTGGAGGTCTAGGAGTTTTCCCCATGAGCCATCTTTTGGAAGTGAACGAAGGCGATTTCGAAAAGCAGGTCATCGAAGCGGACACGCCCGTCCTGGTCGACTTCTGGGCCCCGTGGTGCGGTCCCTGCCGCATGCTGACTCCCGTCCTGGAATCCCTGTCCGCCAAGCTGAACGGGCAGGTCCGGTTCGTCAAGCTCAACACCGATGAGAGCTTCTCCCTGGCGAAGAAGTACGGCATCATGGCCATTCCCACTCTGATCGTTTTCAGCGGCGGACGCGAGACCCAGCGGCTGACGGGGTTCCTCCCCGAGAACGAGCTCGAGGCCTGGGTGCGGCAGGCCCTGGCCGCCGGGACCAAGGCCTGTTAGGGGGCGCCGCCCCGCCGGTCCTTCGGGGAGTGCGCCCGGTCGGGCGACCCCTCGTCCGGATCCCCGCCGTCCGCATAGGCGAACTTCACTCCTGGGCCGAGGGTCCGAGTTTTCGCCTCCGCGGGCAGGACATCGATCTCGCGATAGGGGATGCCCCTCTCCGCCAGGAGAACGCGCGTCGAGTGGAACGGGCCGGGTTGGAGCAGGATAAGCCTTCCGGACGCGGAAAGAAGCTCCAATCTCCATCGCAGGGCCAGGGTGCGGGCCGTCTGCTGGACGGCGCTCGAGCCCATCACGAGACCGAGGTTGATCAGGGTCAAGGTCAGTAAGATCACGGCCAGAGGACGCGCGGCCTTGCGTCGCGGTCCGAGACTTGTCAGAAAGAAAAGAAAAGCCAGCGGCAGGAGCCAGACTTGCGGGGTCAGGCGCGCCCACCAGGCCTGGGGGTTGATGAAGATCGTCAGCCCCAGGAGGGCCGCAAACCCGAGGTGCGGCCCGGCGAGCTTTTTATCCAGGAAAAACGCCGCCGCCAGGACCGGCAGGATAAGAAGGAAGATGCCGCCGAACAGAGGCCCGAAGCCGCCCGCCCTGATCGTCGTTCCCCCGAAACGGGCCACCTCCTCGGCCGTGACGGTGAAGGGGATCTTCAGCCGCGCGGGCTTGGGATAGGCCAGATAGTCCGAGCGCGACATCAGGGAAATGAAGAATTTCTCGAACCTGTTCTTGTCCGCGAGGTTCGGCGGGATCGAAAGGAAGCGGATCATCTCCTCCTCCGGGAAGGACCGGGGCCCGTAGGCGGGGTGGAGCGGATGTCCGAAGTGGCGCCAGTTGGTGAGATAGGGGTTGTAGCCGGCTCCTCCGAAGCCGATGACGCCGGCCAGCAAACAGACCGCCCCGGCGGCCAGGAGACGGCGCCGCGCCTTCCTCAGCAGGAGGCCGGCCAAGAGCCCGCCGGAAAGGAAGAAAGCGTATCCCAGCCCCGGAAACTTCGTGTTGATGGTCAGGACCAAAGCCGGGCCCAGCGCGGCCAGAGGCCAGAGGCCCTTCTCCCGCCAGAGGACGACGACCAGGGCGAAGAGGGACGTGAGGAGCGAGGCCATGTGCCCGTCCACATAGTAGGAGTGCAGGGTGCAGACGGCCACGGGGTTGAGGGCGGCCAGGCCGGCGAAAAGAAGAGCGCTGCGGAAACGCACTCCTTCCATGCCCAGCAGGGCGTAGAGAGTCAGGGCGAAGGCGGAATACAGGAGCATGAGGTTGAAGGCCTTGCCGGTCTGGATCAGGCCGGTCAGCTTGTAGAGAGCCGCGGCGTTCGTCTCGGCGGACTTCGGGAAATGGACCGTCCAGGGCGAGCGGGGCAGCGGCTCGTAGGTCCCGCTGCGGCCGTCCGGCTCCAGGGGACGCTCGAAGGGGTTCCAGCCCGTGGCGAGCTGGATGACCGTGTTCTGGTGGTAGGCCCGCCCGTCATAGGACGTGTCGATGAAAAAAGAGGCGATCAGTACGGAGGCCGCCGTCAGGGCGAGGATCGCGGCCAGGCCGGCCGAGGCCGTCTTTTTCGCCGCGCCCGGCAGGAGTTTTTTCGCCGCGACGACCAGGACGGCCGCGGCCGGCGCCAGACCCGCCGGGCACTGCCACCAAGACAGCTTATATCCCAGGGAGAATCCGAGCGCGGACAGCACGAGGGTGGCCGCCATCCAGACGATGAAAAAGGAGCCCGTGAGAAAGAGAAAGACCCGGGCTTCGTGCCTGCTCATCGGTCCGAGGAGGGATAACGCGCGTACGCCCGGAGGTCGACGGCCTTTCCCGGGCGGGCCCAGGGAACACCGATTTCCGAGGGAAGCCGAGCCTCGCGGTAGCAGCGCCACAGGACATCGGGAAGCCCCCGGACGGAAACGTCCCTTCCGCCGGCCGGCCCTCGACGGGTCACGAGGGAAGAGGGGAAATCGACGACGACTCCCGCCGAGTCGTGCATGCCGTCGACCGCCAGAACATGGGAGGCGGCCGCTTCCAGCCCGCAGACGGGCCGCCCCTCCCGGCCGCGGACGGCGGCCAGAAAGCTCCACAGCTTTCTGAAGGGGGCCTTGTCCGGCCGCCCGTAGTTGCGCAGGCCGCCTCCCTTGAGGAAGGCGGCCACCGAACCCTCCCTGCCCGTGACGAAGACCGTCGCTCGTTCGAATTCGCAGTGGAGCACGGGCCCGAGGTCGACGTCGACCGCATGGGACACGAAGAGCAGGACCTCCACCCCCTCCCCGGTCCGGAGGCGGCAGGCGGCCGTGTCGCAGCTCTCGATCTCATGGGCGCGGTAGAGCTCGGCCCGGACCCGCGCCGGGACGGCGCTCTGCTCTGTCTTCGGCCCCAGGAGGTAGAGCATGTTGTGCAGGTCATGGCCCATGGCGTTCATCGCCGGACCGTCGAGGATCCAACGGCCGGCGGCGTCCCGGGTCCGGCCGGCCCAGTCGTTCCGCCGGTAATACGATTCGTCCCTCGGCCAGAGATAGAGGCAGCGCAATCGCCGGGGGGCGCCGAACAGCCCCGACCGGATGTCCGCCTTGAGCTTCTGCACCGCCTCGGAAAAGGACCACTGGAACCCGACGGCGACCATCCTCCCCGCCCGGCGCCGGGCGCGGATCATGTCCCGGACTTCCTGGATCACGGCCGCGGCCGGTTTTTCGCAGAGCACATGGCTGCCCCGGGCCAGGGACAGGATGACCTGGCCGGCATGGAAGGGAATGGGCGAGGAGACGACCGCCGCGTCGGCCCGCCGGACGGAATAAAAATCCTCCAGGGAGCCGAAGAGGGGGACGCGACGCCTTAAGAGCTCGGGCAGGTCGGGGCAGCGGCCGGGGTCGGGGTCGACGGCCCCCGCGAGACGGAATAGCCCTTGACCCTCATGCTCCAGGAGCTCCCGGAGATAGCAGGCCCCCATGCCGCCGATGCCGACCAGCACCAGGCTCGGCGGACGTCCCGGCGCTCGGCCCATCGGGGGGTCAGGCCTTCCCCCCGCCCAGGGGACGCTCCAAGAGGTCGGTTTCGGTCGCCCGGCCGGTTTCGGGGTCGATCCGAAGGGTCCGGACCTCGAAGGGTCCGAACTCGAGCTCATGCCTCACCGGGTCGTCGGGACGGACGAAGAGGAGCCGAAGCGCGGTCCGGCGCGCTTCGCCGGTCGGGTTGAACAGGCGGAGGACGAGGTCGTTCCCGTCCTCGGCGCGCTTGACGGCGGTCATCTGGACGCAGTCGTCCTCCAGCTCGAGGAACGGGCCCGCCGCCCGGCCGCTCCCCCGGGGGAAAAAGCTCAGGGTATACGGCTGTTCGCTGTGGACGAGCGCTTCGCGGTCGACCGCCGCCAGCCGCGAGGCCGCCTCTCCCGGCTTCAGCCAGAAGCGGAAAACGTGCTCCCCCTGGTCCTGGCGGGGGAGGAAGCGGTCCTGGGAGACGAGAGGACGGCCGGAGGAGGGGTCCGCCGCGTAAGCCGGGGAGCGGAGCAGGGACAGCCGGAGCTCGCCTCTTTTGTAATCGGCGCCGTAGATCCGGTCCTTGACCACGGTCAGGGCGACGCTCCGGCGGCCGTCGAGGACGGCCAGCCATTTCTGGGATACGGTCTCGTCGCCGTTGCCGAACATCTCCTCGACGCCGTAGGCGGCCTGGCCCAGGCACGGACCTTCGCCGAAGGGAGTGGGCAGGCGGAGCTTGAGCATCTTGTCCTTTTCGTTCCACAGGACGCGCGTCTCGACCTCGACCTCCGTCCCGTGCTTGGGGACCTTGTACCTGTGGACGAGGAACGAGCTCCGGTGGGAGAGGACGGCTTCGACCACGGTCCGCACCGGTCCGTCCTCGATGACCCTCACGGGCATCGACGGTCCGCGCTCGGCGCCGGCGAGCGACGCGTTCCCGCGGGGAGACGCGGGACGGAAGGCGCCGGCGCGTTTCCGGAAGCTCCGGACGGTCATGCCCCACGGGTCGCCGTTGTCCCGGATCACCAGCGGCTCGAAGGCCCCGCGGAGGAGATAGTCCCGGCCGTCGCATCGCAGGCGGTTCAGGAGTCCCGTCCGGGCGTCGATCAACACTTCGAGTTCTTCATTGCCCAGACGGTACAGGCCGTCCTCCCCGGGTTCGATGCCGGGCTCCGGTTTTTCCGCGCGGCGATCGAGGCGGCAGTCGAAACGGCTCAGGGCGAAAGGGGCCAGCGCGGCGCGGAAGACAGCCCGTTTCCTCCACTCGAGCGAGAGGGTGCAGTGCTCCTTCTCCGGCTGGGAGACGACCGGACGTCCCCGGCCGTCGCGCAGCGAGGGGAGGAGGAAGCCTCCTTCGTAATTGGGCTCGGCGGGCTGAAATTCGACCTCGACCAGCCGCTCCACCTCGAAAGGGTGGGGATTGAAGACGAAGAGGGGGATTTCGTCCGGGCCGGCGGCGGGCTGCCCCGCGGCCAGGGCCAGGAAGGCCCGGGCCTTTATGCGGGACGTCTTCTCCAGGCCGAAGTCGAACAGGCGCAGCGCGGCCTCTTCCGCGGGCGGGATCGAGGACCCGGGCAGGATGTCGTGAAACTGGCCGAAGGCGAGCGCTCTCCCGGCCTCATCGAGATCCGCCTTGGGGTAGGGGAGCCGTCCCAGATAGT
>VGJG01000112.1 GCA_016867615.1 Candidatus Aminicenantota bacterium
TGGGGGGCGTCACCGCTCTTGAGTCCGTGGCCGGGAACGGAGGGGAAAAAATGACGGCCGTGCCTTACTATGCCTGGGCCCACCGCGGACCGGGCGAAATGGCGGTCTGGCTCCGAAAAGCCCGGGAATAGCCCTCGACTCCCCTCTAGGCCGCCCCGGAGGGGTGCGGGCCTCAGCGTCCTTCGTAGGCCACGCCCCGGGTCATCCACTCGGGCGCGGGCCGTCCCCGCAGGTGATGGTCGAGGTACTCCATCATCCGGATCGAGTAATCGAGCTTGTTGGCGTACTTCTGGGGATGATGGGGCTCCCCCCTGTATTGGAGGAAGATGCAGTCCTTCCCCAGACGGCGCATGGCCAGGTAGATCTCGATGGACTGGTACCAGGGAACGGCGCCGTCATCGTCCCCGTGCATGAGCAGCAGCGGGGTCCGGATGCGGTCGGCCAGGAACACAGGCGAATTGGCCCAGTAGAGGCCGGGACTCTCCCAGAGGCTGGCGCCGATGCGGCTCTGCTGTTTCTCGTACTGGAACTGCCGGGCCAGGCCCGATTCCCAGCGGATGCCGTTGTAGGCGCTGGTCATGTTGCCCACGGCCGCGCCGGCGACGGCGCAGGCGAACATGTCCGTCTGGGTGATGATGTAGGCCGTCTCGTATCCTCCCCAGGAATGGCCGTGGAGCCCCACCGCTTCGGGGTCGGCGATCCCCAGGTCGATGAGCTTCTGGACCCCGGGCGCCACGCATTTCAAGGCCGACAACCCCGGCCGCCCCGTTTCGTACCGGACGTCGGGCAGGAAGACGCAGTAGCCGCGGCCGGCGTACACCGGGAAACAGGGACGGTGGTTGACGACGGTCTGGTTGTACTCATAGAGGCGGTGGGAGGAGATCTCGTAGAAGTAGACCAGGACGGGATACCTCCGGCCCGGCTCATAGCCGGCCGGCTTGATGAGAACTCCGTCGAGCGGGCGGCCGTCGAGGCTCCGCCACGAGACGAGCTCCGCGCTCCCCCAGGCGAACTCCCGCATCCGGGGGTTGATGTCCGTGACCTTCCTCGTCCGGGAAAAATCGGGGCCTGCAACCCACAGGTCGGGAAACTCCTCGAAGCTCTCCCGGGAGTAAAGCAGCGTCTCGTTCTTCTTGGCCTTGGCTTTGAAGACGAACTTCTTCCTGTCCTCGAGGAGCCGCGTCGTCCCCGGACGGCCGGGGAGGACCGAGTAGAAACCGTGGTGCTTTTCCCGCTCGTGGAACATGGACAGAAGCAGCGCCTGCCCCTTCTTGAAGAAGCGGGCTTCGGGGTCCGTCCTCAGGACGCGGAAGATGCGGCCGCTGCTCCTCCCCTCGCCTCCCGTCAGGCACGAGGCCTTCCCTCCGGGAGCGGGAAAAACCCAGACGTCGTACTTGTCGTTGATCAGAACGGCCTCGTCGTCCTCCAGCCAGCCGGCCAGGCCGTAGCCCGGCCGCTCGTCCGGCGTGTCATGGTCCTCGTCGCCGAACGGAACGCCGAGCGGCGCCGTGAGGTTGACGGTCCTGTCCAGGCGTGCGTCATAGAGGAACCAGTTCCCGCGATCATAGTAGGCCGCGAACCGTCCCCCCGGCGAAAGCGAGGGCCGGGACCCGGCGGCCGAGGCGAGGCGCGTGGCGATCTTCTTCCGCGAGCCGTCGGTCAGGGAGACGAGCATGAGGTCGAAATAGTCGCCGTCCCAAGTCTTGTCCCTGAGGTAGGGAACGTCCGCCAGGCCGAGGGCCCGGTCGGGGTTTTCCACGGGCTCGACGGCCGGAACGTCCCGGCCGGCCAGGGGGATCATCTTCCCCGAACCCGGATGAAAGACCGCCGTGTAGACCCTGTCCTTGAGCCTGGTCCAGGCCTTTTTCTGGTGGGAGTTGATGAGCGGGTCGTTCCAGTGCCAGACATCGACCTCTTTTTTAGCCAGGATCTTGTCCGTATCGAAAAGGTCCTCATCGGCCGAAAAGACTTCTTCGCCTTTTGTCTCCCGCCCGTCGAAGTATTCCAGGGGCTTCAACCCGAAGAAAAGCCTCCGCCCGTCCTTCGTCCAGGTCAAGCCGTTCTTCTCGGGGATGCCCCATCCGGCGGGCAGGCCGCCCTCTCCCGCGGCCGAAAGGAGTCGTCCCGTCTTCCCCTCCCAGACCCAGAGCGACCCCGGTCCCGGACGGTCCTTGTCGTCCAGGGGGCCGGCGATGAAGGCCAGACGTCCCTCTTCCCCGGACCACGTCGGGTTCGAGTACCGCACTCCCGGAGCGCGGGCCAAGGGAACCTCCGGACACCCTTCCCTGTCCAAAAGACGAACGTACAGCCCGTTGTCCGAATCGTCCGGGCCGAGCCGGTCATAGGCCAGGAAAGCGCCCGAGGTGTCGAGGGCGAAAGACAGCGCCTGAGCGATACGGATCTCTGCGCCGGTGGCAAGCTTCCTCAGGACCAGCGTCCTGCCCTTCTCCTTTTTCGCGTCTTTTCCGGCACCGGCCTGGTCCGACCCGCCCTTGGCCTCCTCGGCGAAAAGCAGATAGGCCAGCCAGGCGGAATCTCCGGCGAAGGAGAACCGGTCGACTTTGTCCGCGAGGAAAACCTCGCCGTCCGGGAGGCGGACCAGGGCCATGCCCGTCTGGGGCTTGTCCTTGCCCGATTTCTCCAAGTCCAGGGCCTTGGGCTTGACGCTCATGGCGACCCAGCGCGAGTCGGGGGAGAATGCGGGCTTGGCCCCTCTCTCCACCCCGAAAACAACCTCCCCCGTGACGCTTCGAACGAACGCTTCCCCGTCCCCCCTGTCGGGCTGGGCGGCATAGGCCAGCCACGCCCCGTCGTCCGAGAGAACGGGATCGGCGGCCTGCCGGAATCTCATGACCTCGGTGAAGGTCAGCTCTTTTTTTTCGCCCTCCGCGGCGGCCAGGGCGCACAGCAGAAGGACCGCGGGCCAGACGATCGTCCGGGGCAGGAACTTCATCCGAATGCTCATCTCGTTCACTCCTTGAGGGGTTCGCCGGATATCAACTCGGTTTTATATCACAGCGCATTTCGATTCATCAATCTTTCGAACACCGGGGCGACGCGGTTCCGGCCGAAGCGATTTGACCCGGCCGATGACCCTGGTTTACCATGGGAAAACCTTGAGCACGACGGCCCGTCCCGATTTTTACGAGGTCCAGAGACACCGCTGGCGCATCAGCTTGGCTTACACGGCCTTCCTGACCCTGGCTTATTTTCTCGTCTGCGCCGCTTTCGTCTTCCTCGTCCTGGGCGCCGCGGACCTCGTCCTGGGGGACCTATTCCGCATCACGACGGGGCTCGCCTCCCGGGCGCTGCTCATAACCGCCGCGGGCGCTCTCCTCCTGGCCTTGGCCCAGTTCCTCTCCGCCCGGCGTGCGGGGGCCGCCACCATCCTGAAAAGGCTGGGCGCCTCGGCGCCCGAGTCGGCTGACCTCTATCACGTCCGCTACCTGAACATCGTCGAGGAAATGAGGATCGCCGCCGGATTGCCCCGGACGAAAGCCTACATCCTGCCCTTCCTGGCGGTGAATTCCCTGGCCCTCATCGAGGCCGACGGGACGCCGGCCGTGGTGGTCACGGAGGGATTGCTGGCCGAGGGAACCCGGGAAGAGGTCCAGGCCTCCGTCGCCCATGAGCTGGCCCACATACTCAAGGGGGACGTCTTCTACATCACCCTCCTCTGCTCTCTGGCGGATTTCTTCGACCGCCTGGCGATGGCCTTGATTCCCGAGGACGACAAGCCGGTCTGGCCCTCCTCCGGCCTCCCGGCGGACGCCGGCCGAGCCGCTCCCTCGGCCGCGCTGGGAATCGGCTCTCTCGGCGCCTCCCTGTCCGGAGCGGCGCTTCGCCTCCTGAGCCTGCTCGTCAGCCGGGAGAGGGAGCTCCTGGCCGACGCCGCGGCCGTGGAATTGTGCCGCGACCCGGTCGGCCTGGCCCGGGTGCTCTATAAAGCCGGGCTGAAAAACAACTTCGTCGGCGATTTCAGCCTGGTCTACGCCCCGCTGCTCATGGTCTCCTCCGACCCGGCCGCCGAGGAACAGGGCTTGAAGGCTTCGCTGTTTCACACCCACCCTCCCCTCGCCTCGAGGATACGCGTCCTGGCGGCCCTGGCCTCGAAAACACCGGAGGAGATCGCCGAGCTCGTCTGGGACAGCCGGCAGGAAAGGGAAGCGTCGCGGCGCGTGCTTCGTTCAGGGGAAGAGAGAGAGCCGGCGACCGCCCGTGCTCCGTCCGCCGTCGGGAGCGCCGCGCCGGAAGAGGACCGGGTGTGGACCTTTCAGGAACCGGGACTGAGCGGGCTCACGGCGATGACCGAGGAGGAGCTCGTCAGCCATCCGAAATTTTCCCTTCTTCTGACCGTCCGGAACGAGCGGGACAGAGTCGAAGCCCGCGCCGGGGAATTTCCCGCCCTCCGCCGGGCGGCACGCCGCCTGGGCCGCCGCCAGATGTCGCCCGAGGCGGCGACGGGAAGGGGGACCGATGCCTGCCCCCGCTGCCGGACGCCCCTGGGATACGACTTCTACGAAGGCCTGGCGGTTCAATCCTGCCCCGCCTGCCGCGGACGCCTCGTCTCCATGCGGGGCGTGGACCGCATCCTGGCCAGGAAGGAATTCGGCTTCTCGGAACAACTCGTCCGGAAAGCGTTGGACTTCAAGCGGACGGCCCTAAGAAACCCCCTCGTGGCCGGGCGCAAGGCCGGACACAAACCGCCGGGAAACCTGCTCTGTCCGCGGTGCGGGGCGAGGATGATGTCCCACCCTTACAACTACCAGTTCTTCATCCCCGTGGACAAGTGCCTGTCCTGCAGCCGGATCTGGTTCGACGCCGACGAGCTCGAAATGCTTCAGGTCCTCGTGGAAAAGCGGTAATCAATTCAACTCTCTTCAATTCTCTGTAGGTTGGTTTCTCGGCGATGACGTCCGGATGAAAGGCCCGTCGAGGCCGGCTGACCCGTACAAAAAGTAAGAGAGCGGGTTTATTCGAAGACCTTCTCCAGGGCCTGGTATTTTGAATGAAGCCCCTCCACGGCGGAGGCGACGGAATCCGGGTCGCCGCCGGCGCAGGCCGTCTCGAGTTCCCGGCAGGCCTGGAGGAGCTCGGCCGCGGCCTTCTGAAAAGGCTCGAGGCGCGGCTCGTGCCTCTTGGGCAGCGTCGCCCGGGTCACGACTTCCGCCCTCTCCCTGAGCACGCCGGCGGCCGCGCCGATGGCCGCCAGGTCCTTGGCCGGAAGATGCCGGTGGTAGACGACGTACAGCTCCTGATGAAACGCGTCCACTTCCTTGAGGGGCGGACGGACGATGCGGACCAGCTTTTCATAGCGGTCGTGCAGGACCTCGGCGGCGTTCCAGACGGCCTCGTCGGCGCCGGAAGCCGAAAGGGCGATGTACTCCTCCACGGCTTTCTTGAATTCGGCGACTCCCTGATCCCATTTTTCCTGCTTGTCCCGCAGAATGCCCGGCAGCGTGGCGGCAAAGACGGCGCCGGCCTTGTCGCCGACCTCGGAAGCGAAGCCCCGGAGGGCGGCGTAGTCCTTCTCCGGATAGGCGGTGTGCCAGATGGGGTACATGATGTCGTGAAAAGCGGAGAGCTCCGGGACGACGGCCTTGGTCTCATCGGCCTGCTCGGCGGGCCGGGCCGCCAGGGACCCGAGCACCGAGAAAATCAACAGGGCGAACAGCGTTGTTTTTTTCATTCCTACCTCCAACCCGGGAATCGTGCGGCGAACACCGCGTAGGGATTATAGCCGAATCGGGCTTTCCATTCCACCGAAACGCTCATGTCCCGCGTAGGAAGGCCCGGCAGGGATCATTCCCGGCCCAGGGTCAGCGTCAGCCCGAAGTTGAAACGGACTCCGGCCCCCGTCTCTTTTCTCAGGTCCGGGTCGAGGGCGAACACGACCTCCAGGTGGGGAGCCAGGGACAGGAAATCGGCCAAACGCCATTCGAGTTCCGCGTGGGCCGTAAGAAAGGTCAGGCCGCTCTTGGGCACCCCGAGGTACGCCCCGTTGAAGTCCTCCGTGGCATAGCCCTGGGCCAGAGACAGGTCGAGGTTGAGGTTGTCGGCTACGTCTCCTCCCACCTGGAGACCGAACTCGGCGTAGTAGGCTCCGGGGTAGAGGACGACGTCCACGTCGTTCTCCCAGTAGAGCCAGACGCTGCCCAGGGGCA
>VGJG01000113.1 GCA_016867615.1 Candidatus Aminicenantota bacterium
GGCCGGGGACAACCGGCCCTTGACCTGACAATCTCGCTCTCATTGTCAGTATATGCGCATCCCCCGAGAGAGTGCGGATGCGTTTCGGGGATTCCTCATTGTAGAGGGAATGCCAACGGGGCCGCATCGTGGGGTTCGTTTACCGCGCGGGAAACTCGCGTCGCCGGCCTAACGGCCCACGGCGCTCATGTAGACGACGCTCTCCTCGACTCCGTCCAGGCCGAGCAGTCCGTTGACCTCGTCGTCGTAGAGGGCCGCGATCTGGCACGAGCCCAGGCCCAGGGCCACGGCCGCCAGGGCCAGGTTCTGGGCGATGTGCCCCGCGTCGAGGTAAACGTAGCGGTAGGCGCGCTGGCGGTACTTCCATTTCGATCGGGCGAAGACGGCCGTCCAGACGAACACGGCGGGGGCCGCGGCGAGGAAGTCCTGGTCGAGGGCCGCCCGGGCCAGGGAGTGGCGCGGGTCTCCCGGCCGGACGAGCTCGAGCGCGTGTTCCCGGACATCGTGGTGATAGAGGCCGGCTTCGAGCCCGGCGACGTTTTGCGCCGATACATAGGTCTCGATGGGATAGAGCGCTCCGGCCGAGGGCGCCGTCCGGAAGGCGAACCCCTGCTCGAGCCGGGAGATCCCCTGCGAGGCCCACAGGAGCGTCGACAGTTCGGCAGTCGAGAGGGAACGGGGAGAGTAAGAGCGGACGCTGCGCCGCGCGCGGAGGGCGTCTCCCAGGGGCCGGGCCAGGCTCGCCGCGGGGTCGGGCGGCGGGAGGGCGACGCGGGGGGCGCCGGGATAGGACTTGAACGCGGGGGGCCTGCGGGCCCAGTCGAGGCGGCCTGCGGGGAGGCGGCCCCGCTGATACTTGGAAAGGCTCTGGAACTGGTCGCCGTAAGATTCGCTCATGGAAAGCTCCCGGCCCCTCAGGTCCGGCGCAGCAGGGCCGAGGCCTCGTAGTCCTCCATCATCTCCTCGAACAGCTCGGGCTTCTTCTCCTTGAGCTCGACGGCGTAGTCCAGGAAGCGCTGGACGCCGTCGCGGAGGACCTTGTGGACGCGCTCCAGGGCGGCTTTCTTGTTCCGGACCTCGAGGATGTAGAGCTTCTTGGGGTTGTTCTCCTTGAACAGGGCGACGTCGGAGATGAAGTGGAGGATGTAGATCATGTCGTTGAAGATTTCCTCGAAGTCGTAGAGGATGGCCCGCTCCATGAAGCTCAGCCACACGCCGCGCGTCCGGACGTATTCCATGATGACCGGCTCCATGGCCGGCAGGGATTTGTACTCGACCGACTCGGCCTCCCGCCGCATGGCGCGCAGCTCCTCGAGCGAGGCGCGGCGGACGCCGGACATCGTCAGGCGGGGCGCCTTCAGGGCGTCGAAGTTCGCCAGGAAGAGGTTCCTCATCTCGGCCCGGAAGAGGTAGCTCTTGATGAACATGAGCTGGCGCCGCTTGGCGCGCACCGCCCGGCGCTCCAGGATGCGCTCGATGATGAACACGGCCAGGAGGACTTCCAGGGGGATGGCCGCCAGGTGGAGGAAGAACTCGAAGTGGACGAACTGGGCGATCACGAGGAAAAACAGGGCGACCGACAGAAGAATGATGGGCACGCCGAGGCTGCGGTCCGTTTTCATGGGCATCCTCCCCGGCGTTCTCATAGCACATCTCGCCGCCGCCGGTCAATAAACCGGCGGAAGCGCGGCCGCCCTGGAGTGCGGTCTCACGAGACCGCTCTGGAGTGCGGCCTCACGAGGCCGCTCTTGATCGCGCCGGCACGACGCCGCTCTGCCGCAACCGAATCGTCTTGGAAATCGCCAGCGCCAGGAATCCCAACGACAGCAGCAGCTCCGCCGGCTCCTGGTCCCGGTTGACGAGGAAGGTTCCGGGTCCTGGCCGGGAGACGAACTCGAACGTCGCGTAAACAAGAAATGTCGGAAAGAAATACGAGCTGATGAACCACTCCGGGACGACGAAATCGATCAGGCGCCGGATTCCGGCTTTAGCCCCGCGGAAGACGACCAGAGCCAGGATCCAGGCGAATGAGCCGCAGGCCCCGACGAGGACGTATATCCCGTGGAGCTTTTTCTGCACTCCGTTAAGGTTGTGGATCGAGAGCTCCCGCTGCCAATTGTGCCGTTCGAAGTAGGCCGGGCTGGGGATGCGAAAAATCCGCTGCCCCCAGCTTATTTCCTCGAGAGAGGCGAACAGCATCCCCGCGGCCAAAAGGGCGTATAAGATGCCCGCCGCCGTCATTCCGTTTCGCAGGAGTCTGATCGATACCAGCAGGGCGGCGACGGACGCTGCGATATAGAAAACTGCCTGCAGATATTCGATGGCCGAATCTTCCTCGATCAGTGAGGCATAAAAATCCGGCCGGGTCAGCTTCAGCAAAAAAAATGCCGAGAACAGGATGAGCGGAAGCAAAAAAACCAGCGTCTTCGTCCGGGGGGGATTCATGAGCGTCCGGGGCGCGCTATTTGGCGGGCTTCGGAGTCTCCGTCTCGGGCGGCGGCTCGGTCAGGAACTTGAAGGCGAAGGGAGAGCCGGAACCGCCGAAGATCAGGACGTCGCCGTGGGAGAGGGGTTTGTGGCCGCCCAGCTTCTGCCCGCCGACCTGAACCCCCTCCACCAGCGTCCCGTAGAAACTGCCCCTGTCCTCCAGGACGAAAACGCCGTTGCGGAAGTCGATCAGGCAATGCTCCCGCGAGACGAAGGCCGCCGCGCCCCTTTCCTTGAGGTAGAGGTCGCTCGAGGGAGGGGAATCCTGTTTCCGGCGCGACGGTACGAGCGGCATGATGCGGCGGCGCGAATCGCGGCCGACACGGAAGGGAAAATGGGGGATACGCGCCGACGGGCCGCTCAAGGACCTCTCCGCCTCGGGGGTCAATGCTTTCAGGAATGCCGTTGGCGCATTCGGGTCCGGACTGGGCATGTGTGTTCCCCTGGCTGTGAGTCCAAGAGGGATTATAATGAAACAAAAAAGAGAAAAGCAAGCGCGAACATCGTGCCCGCAGCCCTCCGTTCGGCCGCGCCTACAGGCGCTGGCGCCCGGAGCAGGATTCGAAGAGCCGAATGTACCGAACGTGAGCGAGACGCGGCGAAAACGGTTTTTGCGTCCGCCTGCCGAAAGCGGCCGGCGCTTCGTACGACAGCTTCGTCGTCGCCGCGAAATTGAATAGGCGATCCCGGACGGGGGCTCCCTTCATGGCGCGCAGGGACCTGCGCGAACCGCCGCGGCCGCGCGGCCTGGATTAGGCGGCTTGGAGGTGCTTCCTCAGGTAGCGGCCGGTGATCGACCCGGGTTCGGCGGCCACCTTCTCGGGCGGCCCCTCGGCCGTCACCCGGCCGCCCCTTTCCCCGCCCTCGGGACCCAGGTCGATGACCCAGTCGGCGCACTTGATGACGTCCAGGTTGTGCTCGATGACGCACACGCTGTGCCCCTCCTTCACCAGCCGCTGGAAGGCCCGCAGCAGCACGGCCGTGTCGTCCTGGTGCAGCCCCACGGTCGGCTCGTCGAAGAGATAGAGGATGCGCCTCTCCCGCTCGTGGATGAGATGGTGGGCCAGCTTGATGCGCTGCAGCTCCCCGCCGGAGAGGGTGGTCGTCGGCTGTCCCAGCCGGAGGTAGCTCAGGCCGACCTCGCGCAGCGGAACCAGCTTTTTCACGATCCGCGGCTGGTCGGCGAAGAACGCCACGGCCTCCTCGGCGCTGAGCTCGAGGACCTGGTGGATGTTCTTCCCCCGGTAGGGGATGTCCAGGACTTCGGCCTTGAACCTCCGTCCGAGGCAGGCCTCGCAGGTCAGGACGACGTCCGAGAGGAACTGCATCTCCACGACCTTTTGTCCGTCGCCCCGGCACTCCTCGCACCGGCCCCCGGGCGTGTTGAAGGAGAACATGCCCGGCCCGAAGCCCTGGGCGCGGGCCTCGCGCGTCCGGCTGAAAAGCGTCCGGATGTCGTCCAGGGCCTTGGTGTACGTCGCCGGGATCGAGCGCAGGGAGGCGCTGAGGGGCGCCTGGTCCACGAGCACGAGCTTGTCCACGCGCTCCCGGCCCAGGATGCGGTCGCAGCCCTCGGGCTCGCTCCGCTCCCAGTTCCGGTGGAGGATGTCGGACAGAAGCGTGCTCTTGCCCGAGCCGCTGACCCCGGTCAGGCAGGTGAACACGCCCAGGGGGATGCGGACGTCGATGTTCTTCAGGTTGTGCTTTCGGGCGCCCCGGACCTCGACGTGGCCCCGGGGGCGGCGGCGCGCCTCGGGGACGGGGATGCGCCTGCGTCCGTCGAGGAACTGCGCGGTCAGCGAGTCTTCGTCGCGGAGGAAGCGCTCCATCGGCCCGGTGAACACGACCCGGCCTCCCTCGCGCCCCGCTCCCGGTCCCAGGTCGACGGCGTGGTCGGCGGCGCGGATGATGTCCGGGTCGTGCTCGACGACGACCACGGTGTTGCCGACGTCCTTGAGCGAGCGGAGGATGGAGATCAGCCGGTCGTTGTCCCGGGCGTGGAGGCCGACGCTCGGCTCGTCCAGGACGAAGAGCGCGCCGACGAGCGTCGAGCCCAGGGCCGCAGCCAGGTTGATGCGCTGGGCCTCGCCGCCGCTCAGGGTGAAGGTCATGCGGTCGAGGGTGATGTAGTCCAGGCCGACCTCGAGGAGGAAGCGGAGGCGGCTGCAGACCTCGGCCCGGAGCTTGCCGGCCACCTTCTCCTCGAAGGGCTTGAGGGCCAGGCCGGAGAAGAAGGCCTGCGCCTCGGCGACGGTCATCCTCGTCACCCGTCCGATGTCCAGCCCGCCCAGGCGGACGCTCAGGGCGCGGGGGTTGAGCCGCGCCTGGCCGCATTCCGGGCAGGGCGCGTACTTCCGGTAGCGGCTGAGGAGGACGCGGTTCTGGACCTTGTACTGCTTGCGCTGCAGCCACTTGAAGTAGCCCCGGACGCCGTAGAAGCCCTTTGCGCCCTCGAGGACGAAGCGCTGGTGTTCGGGCTTGAGTCTGCTGAAGGGGACGTCCGTGGGGATGCCGCGGCTCCTCGCCTGGCGGAGCGTCTCCCTCATCAGGCCCCGCGACTTGGGCTTGGTCCAGGGCTCGACCGCCCCCTCCTCGAGCGACTTCGACTTGTCGGGGATGACCTTGTCCTCGTCGATGACCGCCAGGTCGCCGAACCCGCTGCAGGCCGGGCAGGCGCCCTGGGGGCTGTTGAAGGAGAAGAGGTTGGGGACCGGCTCCTCGTAGACGAGCCGGCAGGCCTTGCACTCCAGCCGGTCGGAGAAGAGGATTTCCTCGCCCTCCTCGGTCCGGACCTTGACCACGCCCCCGCCGTTCCGCAGGCCGAGCTCGAGCGAGTCGGCCAGCCGGTCGCGCTCGGCGGGGTCGATGTCCAGGCGGTCGACGAGCACATCGACGTCCGGCCCGGCGGACGGGGATTTGAGCTCGTCGATGGGCATGACCGAGCCGCCCCGGACGACGCGGAAGAAGCCCTGCTTTTTCAGGGCGGCCGGGTTCTTGCCCTCGGGCCAGGCGAAGGTGACGAGGGCTTTCGAGCCGGCGGGCAGGGAGAGCAGCCGGTCCACGGCCGCGTCGATCGTGTCGCGCGAGACGGGCAGGCCGCACTTCAGGCAGTGGACCGTGCCCACCCGGGCGAAGAGGACGCGCAGGTAGTCGTGGATCTCGGTCACCGTGGCCACGGTCGAGCGGGGGTTCTTGGTCGAGGCCTTCTGCTGGATGGCGATCGCCGGGGGGATGCCCTCGATGAGGTCGGCGTCGGGCTTGTCCATGCGCTCCAGGAACTGCCGGGCGTAGGAGGACAGGGACTCGAGGTAGCGGCGCTGGCCCTCGGCGTAGAGCGTATCGAAGGCGAGCGACGACTTGCCCGAGCCGCTCACGCCGGTGACGATGATGAGGCGGTCGAGGGGGATGTCGAGGTCGATGTTCTTGAGGTTGTGGACGCGGACGCCCCGGAGGACGATCGCCTCGGCCGCGTCTTTCGATTCCCGGCTCATGGAAGGAAATTATACGGGGTCGCGTCACCACTTTCCACTTTTATGAATAATCCATCTCCGCTCAGCGCGAAAAATGGCTTTTAGAGACGGGAAGAGTTAAAATGGTTGCGACGGGCGGGCTGAGGAGGCAACTAAGAAAGGACCCTCAGCCGGCCAGTCGATGGAGAGCTCCACA
>VGJG01000114.1 GCA_016867615.1 Candidatus Aminicenantota bacterium
ATCGATCCGGCTCGAGGTCGCGGCCAAGTCCTGGTTCTCGACCAGGTTCCAGAGGTTGTTTCCCGAGGGATGCCCGGCGATGTGCTCCGCGTCCAGGACGGTCTTGTGGAAATCGCGGCGCTCCTCGATGCGCAGGGGGGCCGAGGAAGACCCCGCCTCCGCCGGGCTGAGGACGACGCCCAGGTAGACGCGGGCGCCGGGCTCGGAAAAAACGCGCTCTTCTACGTGCGGCCCGTAGCCACTCGCCTCGACGCGCACGCGGCACAAGCCCCAGGGAAGCCCGACCAGACGGAAAACGCCCTGAACGTCGGCCGCCGTCCGGAGCGCGCCCGGGAGGTTTTCGGCCGTGACCTCGACCGCCGCTCCCGGTACCGGCCGGCCTTCGGAGTCGAGGACGCGGCCCCAGAGCAGGGCGGGTTCCTGACCGTATCCCGAGGCGGCCGATAAACAGAGAACGACCAGGGCGCAGGCCGACAAAAGGAAAACGCGGCGCGTGATCGGGCGCGATCCGCGCGGCCCGCGGGACGCTGCTTTTTTGGAAGCGGGGGTCATTCTCTCCTCCTCGGATTCGACCGAGGCGCATTATATCAACCCTTCTTTCCCCTTGTCGACAGCGGTTCCCGAGGACATAACGTGCTGCTCTCAAAGCAGCCTCATGAGGCCGCACTCCAAAGAAAGGGCCTTCATTCGCAGCTTTTTCGTTTGAGTGCGGCGGCCCGGCTGTCTTCAATGGCAGCCATGAGCTGAGCATCTTATGATCTCGTCGGGCGGAGCGTCTTTCTGGAGCGAGGGCCGCGCGTCGTTATGAGGCGCAAGCCGCGTTTTCTTCGGGAGTGCGGCGGCAGGCCGAAAAAGGGCGGCTTGATTCTCCCCGGGAGTCCGATTAGCATAGGCTCCCGATCATTCAACCGAAAGAGGGCCTCATGGAAGAATCGCGGGACATGGTCATCATCGGCGGCGGTCCGGGCGGATACGTGGCCGCTCTTCGGGCGGCCCAGCTCGGACGGCGTCCCCTTCTCGTCGAGGAGCACCGGGTGGGGGGAGTGTGCATGAACTGGGGGTGCATCCCCACCAAGTTTTTGCTCCACCAGACCGCGCTGCTCCGCGAGCTCAGGACGAACAAGAGGCTCTCCGGCCCGTTGGACGGCGTGACCTGCGACTGGAAGCGCGTCCAGGAAGACCGGGTGAGGATCATCGACCGGCTGGTGAAGGGCACGGAGTTCCTCCTGGAAAAGAACGGGGTGGAGAGGGTCAAGGGACGGGCCGTCCTCCTGGACGAACGCCGCGTCCGCATCGCCTCGGAAGAAGGGGAGAGGGTTGTCGAAGCCGGCACGGTGATCCTGGCCGCGGGAAGCCGCTCCGCCGACCTTCCTTTTCTCAAGGCCGACGGAAGGCGGGTGATCACCAGCCGCGAGGCGCTCGAGCTCGACCCGCCTCCCGGAAGCCTGCTCGTCGTCGGCGCCGGGGCGATCGGCCTCGAGTTGGGGTCCGTCTATGCCCGGCTGGGGACGAAGGTCACGGTCCTGGAGATCCTGCCGGGCATCCTGCCCGGAAGCGACCGGGAGATGGCGACCCGCCTGGAGAGGCTGCTCAAGTCACAGGGGCTGTCGCTATTCACCCGGATGCGGATCGAGCGGGCGGTCGAGACCCCCGAGGGCGTGCGCCTCGAGGGCGCCTGCCTGAAGAACGACACGCCCTTCTCCTTCGAGGCCGAGCGCGTCCTCCTGGCCGCCGGCCGCGTGCCGAACGCCGACACGTTCCTCGAGCGCCCCGGACTGCTCGACCTCGACCGCGGATTCGTCCGCGTGGATGAGAGGCTGCGGACGTCCCTGCCCGGAGTCTACGCCGTAGGCGATCTCGTGGGGGGAAAGCTCCTGGCCCACAAGGCCTCTCACGAGGGCATCCTCGCCGCCGAGAACGCCTCGGGCGCCGACCGACACCGTGACGACTCGGCCCTGCCCCTGGCCGTCTTCACCGCGCCCGAATACGCCTCCGTGGGCTTGAGCGAAGAGGAGGCCCGGGAGCGCGTTCCCGGGTTCCTGACGGGGACGTTTTCGCTCCAGGCCAACGGGCGCGCCCTGACCATGGACGCCGCCGAGGGACTGGTCAAGCTCATCGCCGGTCCGGACGACGTCCTCTTGGGCGCGCACATCCTGGCGCCGGGGGCGAGCGACATGATCCCCGAGCTGACCCTGGCGGTCAGGCTGAGACTGAAGCTCCGGGACGTGTCGGAGACGATACACATCCACCCCACGATCTCGGAATCGATCGCCGAGGCGGCGCTCAAGGCCAAGGGGCTGGCCCTCCACGCCCTCAACACCGGACGGTTTTAGTCGGCTTGAGGCCCGCGCCAGGCGGGGCCGGCATCGGCCCGCTCGATCCTGACCTAGCGGAACTTCTCACCCTGAACCGGGATGTTTGACTTCGCGACATGGGGGTGCATACAATGGGGACTCCGAGAGAGCCGTCATGTCGAATTCAATAGACCCGGAGGCTCCCCTTGACACGGGAGGACAGCCCGGCGAAGTCCGCTACGGGCACGGATGGCACGGCTGGGAGCATGACCGGGTCTTTCCTTTCCGCTGGATGGCCGGCTCGTCGGAGGTCATCCTGCCCGCCGATGTCCGGAGCCGGCATCGTTACGCCGTCGTCCCCGTGTTCTCCGAGTATGTGGATTACAGCCAGAAGCTGTCGGTCTCGGTCGACGGCGGGGATCCGGTCGTCTGGCCGCTCCTGTATCAATGGTCGTTCTACAGCCTCGACCTGCGTCCGGGGGGCGGCCGGGCCGAAGCCCGGGGGCCGGTCGCGCTCCGCCTCGGCTTGAACAAGGTCTTCCCCCCGCGGTATCACCCCGGAGACGGACGGGAGCTGGGCGCGCGCCTGGGGCCCTTTGATTTTCACGACGACGACCGGAGGCACGGGGAATTCCTCTTCTTCCTGGAGAACGCCGTCCTGAATTTCGAGGAGATGACCGGGGGCCGGGACGAGCTGCGGTCGTATCCCCTCAACCTGGGCATCGACCTGTACGGCAAGTGCAACATCAAGCCGCCCTGCGTCTATTGTCTCTGGGACCGGATGAAGGTCCTCGAGGGGCCGTACACGGACATGACCGTCGACGACCGGACCCTGGAATCCTACGGCCCGTTCTTCAAGGCCGCCCGGAACCTGGTCAATTGCTCTTTCGGCGAGCCGCTGCTCCATCCGCGCTTTCAGGAGATCCTGGAGCTTTCCCGGCGGAGCGGGAAGTTCCTCGAGCTGTCGACCAACGGCCAGGCCTTCACCGAGCGGACGGTCCGGGCGCTGGCGGGCAAGCATGTGTATCTCTACGTCTCCCTGGACGCGGCCACGCCCGAGACTTACGCCAAGATCCGGAACGACCGCTGGGAGGAAATCGTCCCCAAGCTCGAGCTCCTCAGCCGCGAGCGGAAGAAGGCCGGGGGCTTTCCCAAGCTGTTCATGGTCTTCATGCCCATGCGCGTCAACCGCGGCGACCTGGAGCCGTATTTCCGGCTCTGCCGGCGGCTCGAGGCCGACGCGCTCGTCCTCCGGCCCCTGCTCTACCTGTGGAACCCGAAGATCGAGGCCGACCGGGGGGGGTATCACTTCGATTACAAGCGGGAGATGCTCGAGCGGTCCGAGGCCGAGGAGATCATCCGCGAGTGCGAGCGCCTGTCGCGGGAGACGGGCGTTCCCCTGGCCAACCAGTACGACTTCGGCCGGGTTCCCGAGCCCGGAGCGGCCAAGAAAAAAGAATGATGGCTCTTTTCAATTCACTGTCTGCGAAAACTTCCGGATAAAAGGCCTGCCGAGGCCTAGGGAGACATACAAAGAAGAGAGCCATGAAAGATGAAGGAGTTGCAGTGAACGGCGGATCGGACAATGACCTCGGACACGGACGCCTGCCCCTGTGCCGCGAGCCGTGGGAGAGCTATTACATCCTCCGCCGGGGCATCCTGCCCTGCTGTCACGGCAACCCGATCATCGCCCCCATCACCGACTGGGCCGCGGCCTGGAATGCGCCTCAGGT
This sequence comes from Candidatus Aminicenantota bacterium, assembly GCA_016867615.1. Taxonomy (GTDB): domain Bacteria; phylum Acidobacteriota; class Aminicenantia; order Aminicenantales; family JAFGAV01; genus JAFGAV01. Next base: position 4,028 of record VGJG01000114.1, read on the forward strand.
CCGGGAAATCCGCAGGCACCTGAGCCAGGGCCGCCTGAGCCCCTACTGCCTGGAAAGCCGGGGCTGTCCCATCGTCCAGAGGGTTCTCAGGGAGCAGGAAGAAAAGGGCCGCAGCGAGGCCCTGCCCCGCCGGCCGGCCTTCCTGAGGCTCCTCAACCGCCTCCTGTTCCGGATCCCGGGGCGCGCGGCCCGCGCCTGGAGGGAAAGAAGGGACCGGCGGAGAGCGGCGGTCTAGATTATTTTCCGACGTAGCCCAGGGACTTCAGCATCTCCTCGGCGGATTTCTCCTGTCGGACGTCTCCCTTGTTCCGCAGAATATTCCGGGCGAATTCCTCGAGCCGGCGGCGGAGTTCCGACACTTCGTCTTGCCGGGCTGAGGACTCGAAGACCTCGTTCCGTTCCGCGGGGTCCTCGGTCACGTTGAACAGCTCGAAGAGGCCCTTCTCCGGGGTGAAGATGAGATGCCAGGGCGGACGGCGCGCGGCGAACTTGTCCCAGGCCGCCTCGGGCTTGTAGGTCGCCTGGAAGACGGTTTCTTCGACCGGCCGCTGCCCCCCCCCGATCAGGCTACGGCCCCGGTAGAAGGAGGGCCGCCTGAAGCCCATGAAATCCACGATCGTCGGAGCGACGTCCAGGAGCGAAACGGGCTCGGGCCGTACCCCGCGCGCGGCGGCGCGGCCGGGGAGGTGGATGATGAGCGGCACCCTCATGTACTGCTCGTACAGGTAATGGATGTGTCCGATGTGGCGTTCTCCGTAGGGGCTGAGAAATTCACCCAGGCCCTCGCCGTGGTCGCCGAAGATCACCAGGGCCGTGTCCTTCAGGCGGCCGAGTCGCTCCAGCTTGTCGAACAGGAGCCCGAGCTGCCCGTCCAGGTATTCGACTTCCCGCCGATAATACGACGGGACCTCTTCGGGGGGGATGTTGAGCTTGCCCCTCAGGGACAGTCGGAGCGGGCGCGCCGGTCCCGCGTTCACCACGTCCAGGATCGCCCGCGCCTTGAGAAAATGGACGTTGTCCTCCCGGCGGATGAACCAGCCGCTGACGAAATCGAATTTCAGGCCCGGCGTGTCCGCCGGCGGGTCGGACTCGATCAGGTCGAAGCGCGCCTGATAATTGTTGGGGTAGTGAGGGCTCTGGATCTCGAAGAGGAACCTGTTGCGGCCCGTCTTGAGCTCGACGTCGAAGGCGGTCGTGAGGTACTTGCTCAGACAGACGGGCTCGCCCAGGGGGCGGCCGTTGAACGAGACGCGCATGTCGGGCGGCATGTCCGGGGGGGCGTAGGGGTCGTGGGGGTCGGAGTAGTGAAGGAAGAGGAAGAACGGACGGTCATGGTTCCGCTCCAGCCAGGGAAAGGCTCTGTCGTTCACCTCTTCGGCGTGCAGGTACCATCGGTCCCCGGGGAAATCGTCGCTGTAAACGTCGAAGCCGCCGCTCAGCCCGAACCGGCTGCCCAGCACGCCGAGCGAGACGAAGGCCGCCGTTTGGAACCCGTGTCTCTTGAAGATCTCGGCCAGAAGCGGCCGCCGCGAACGGGGGAGGACGACCTGGCCGTTGACGAAATTCCTGACCTCGTGGGGCGGCTCGGAGAAAAACACCGAGGCGTGCGAGGGCAGGGTGACGGGGATGAGGGCCGTGCAATCCCGGAAGAGAAGGCTCCGCTCGGCCAGGCGGTCCAGGTGCGGCGTCCGGGCGTTGTCCGGAGCGTAGCAGCTGAGATAATCCGCCCGCTGGGTGTCGAGGCTGATGAGGACGACGTTGCGCGGGGGTTTCGGGCCGCGGCAGAACGCCCCCAGCAGGCACAGGGCCAGGGGAAGGATGAGATGCCGGATCGTGCCCGGCCGGGTGATCGGTTTCATGTTGAGCCCGGAGTCCATATTAGAGGAGAGAGCCCAGCTTGTCAAAGAAAGGCGCGGAACGAACCCTCCGGCCGCCCCTCTCCGGCAACCGGGCATTTCTCCTGTTGCCAACCGTGGATGTTTTCAATAAAATCTCCTCAAGTACCATGACCGAAGTCCTGGTGGTCTTCGCTCTTTTCGGCGCCCTGGGGGCGGCGCTCGTCTTCCTGAACGCCCTCCTCGGGCCGCGGCGCCACAGCCCG
>VGJG01000115.1 GCA_016867615.1 Candidatus Aminicenantota bacterium
GCCGCGGCAACGCGCCTGAAGCCGCCGGCGCCGGACGTGGTTCTCGTTTCCTTGGACATTCCTTTCATGGCCCTTACTCCTTTTCTAGCCGGGACGGACACCCGAGCTTCGATTCGGACACTTACAGGAATTTCCTCTTCAGCCGGGGCGTTTTCCGGCCTTGTGATCGCCTCGGTCGTACCCTCCAATCGTATTGAAAAACTATAAAAGGAAGTCTGGGCGGTGTCAAGGACGGGCGGGAGGGAGGTCCGGAAAGCGGTCTGGACAAGCGGGAGCGGCCGGCTCCTTCCCGGGGCGCCGAGGGCGCCAAGCCTTGCTTAAATCGGGTCAATCCTATAAATTGTTCTATCCGCCCGGAGCGGAAACGCATTCATTCTCTGAAATTAAAGGAGTAACCGTCATGGCCCTCATTTTGAACGGCAAGAACCTGACGATTGAAAAAGTCGTGGACGTGGCTCGGGGCGGCGAAAAAGTCGAGCTCGCCCCGGAGGCTGCGGCCCGCATCAAGAAGTGCCGCGCCCTGCTCGAGGACAAGATCCAAAAGCGGGAGATCATGTACGGCGTCAACACCGGCATCGGCGAGCTGGCCGAGGTCGTCCTGACCCAGGAGCAGGTCGAGCAGTACCAGAAGTACATCGTCTACAGCCACGCCGCGGGATACGGCAAACCCCTTCCCGGGGACGTCGTCCGGGCGGCCATGCTCAGCCGCCTGAGCGTTCACTGCCACGGGCATTCGGGGCTCAGGCTGGAGGTCGTCGAGACCCTCAAGGAAATGCTCAACCGGGGTGTGACGCCGGTCATGTGCGAGAAGGGCTCGGTCGGCGCCTGCGGCGACTTGTCGCCCATGTCCCAGATGGCTCTGGCGGTCATGGGCGAGGGCGAGGCGTTCTACAAGGGTGAGCGCCTGCCCGGGAAAAAAGCCATGGAAAAGGCCGGGCTCATACCCGTCGTGCTCGCGGCCCGGGACGGCCTGGCCCTCATCAACGGCTCCAACGTCATCACCGGCATGGGCTCCCTGGAGCTCCATGACGCCGGCCGGTGGCTGGCCGCCTCCGAGGTCGCGGCGGCCATGACCCTGGAGGTGCTCAACGCCAACATGAAGGCCTACGACGAACGCCTCCACAAGGTCCGGGGCTATCCCGGCGCGCTCGAATCGGCGGAGAACATCCGCCGCATCACCGAGGGCAGCGATCTGCTGGCCCAGGGCAAGAAGAAGGTCCAGGACGCCTACAGCCTGCGCAGCACGGGTCAGGTCGTGGGCGCGGCCCGCGACGCCCTGAAGTGGGCCCGTTATATGTTCGAGATCGAGTTGCGCGGCGCGGCCGACAACCCCGTCTTCTTCCCGGAGGAAGGGATCGTCCTCACCGGCGCCAACTTTCAGGGGGTGCCCATGGCCTTCGCCCTCGAGCTCCTGGGCACGGCCGTGACCACGGTCGCCGTCCTGAGCGAGCGCCGTCTGAACCGGCTGATGAACCCCCACCTGAGCATGGGCCTGCCCGCCTTCCTGACCAAGGGCGCGGGCATGTTCTCCGGCCTGATGCTCTCCCAGTACACGGCCGGCGCCCTGATCTGCGAGAACCGGGTGCTCTCCCACCCGGCGGCCACGGGATCGATACCGGCCGCCGCCGACCAGGAGGACTTCGTGTCCATGGGCATGACCACAGCCCTCAAGACGCGGCAGATCATCGACAACGCCCAGGCCGTGCTGGCCATCGAGCTCATGGCCGGCGCCCAGGCCGTGGACTTCCGCAAGCCGCTCAAGCCCAGCCGGGGCGTCCAAGCCGCTTACGAAGTCATCCGCAAACATGTCGCCCGGCTCGAGGAGGACCGTCCCCTGTACGACGACATCAACAAGTTGAAGGACGTCGTCCAGTCGGGCGAGGTCCTGGAAGCGGTTGAGGCCGCGGTGGGCAAGCTGCATTGATCGGGGAATTCAAGAAGGGAAAATGAGCGACCGGGTGGCGCTCGTGACGGGATCGAGCCGCGGCATAGGGAGGGCCATTGCCCTGCGGCTCGCCGAGGACCCTGAGGTCGGCGCCGTGGCGGTTCACTACCGCTCGGAGCGGGAGGCGGCGCTCGATGTCGTCCGCCTCATCCGCCGCGGGGGCAAGCGCAGCACGGCCATCTGGGCCGACCTGAATCAGGAGAAGAACTGCCGCCGCATTCTGGCCACGGCGGAGCAGCGGCTGGGGAGGGTCGACATCCTGGTCAACAATTTCGGCCCGTTCCTGATGAAGCCCTGGCTCGAGGTCTCTTCGGCCGAGAGCCAGAGGATATTCCGGGGGTGCTTCCTGAGCGCCTTGCACTGCCTGCAGGCGGCTCTGCCGGCGATGAGGAGCAGCGGATGGGGCAGGGTGGTCAACATCGGCTACCACCGCGTCGAGCAGTGGGCGGCCTTCCCCGGCATCCTGCCCTACGCCGCGGCCAAGGCGGCGCTCCTGCTCCTGACGCGCACGGCCGCGGCCGGAGAAGCCGGGAGCGGGGTCACGGTCAACATGGTTTCGCCGGGGCTCATCAGGGGAGGGAGGATGCCGCGGGGGACGAGGATTCCCGCCCGATTCCTCGGCGAGGCGTCGGACGTCGCCGAGGCGGCGGCCTGGCTCGCCTCGGACCGGGCGGCCGGGGTGAACGGAGCCAACGTCATCGTCGCCGGTCCCTGGAAGATGTGAGGACGTCGAGGCGGGAAAATGCAACCAACGCCCCGCGTTTTATGTTAAAATATCGGCCGGAAACGTAAGCGCTAAAGAGACTCCAGAAAAGGTGCCGTGGATATGATCCTCCAAAAAAGAACCGGAAAATACGGGCTTGCGGCGGCCGCGGCGGCGGCTCTCGTTCTCCTGGCGGCCGCGGGCTGCCGCTTCGGAATCCCCGATTATACGCTGACGGTCGTCGTCGAGGACGGGGTCTCGGGCAATCCGGAGTCGGGAGAGTATGTCTTTCAGGAGCTGACGACCGTGGAATACAGCTACCAGGCGGTCGATCCGACCCATACCGTGGAAGTGCTCCTCAACGACAGCGTCCGCAGCGCCGGCGCCGGAACGGTCGTTTTGTACGGCGACGGATACGTTCTCAAAGCCCGCCTCGTGGACCTGCGCGGCGCTTGGAAGATGACCCTGAGCTACAGCGACACTTCGATACCTTCGCCCGGAGAATTCACCGTGACCCTGAGCGGGGCCGACCTGACCGGGGGAACCTTCACCGACAGCCGGGGGGCGAACGGCGTCTGGACGGCGGTCTCGAACATCGTGACCCTGACCTACACCGACTGGTTCGATTACGTCCTCACCGGGACGGTGTACTCCATGCAGGGGTCGTTCACCGGCGAGGAGCTGACCGGAACCTGGTCCGCCTCGAGGCAGGAATAACGAAAGCCCATCTCCCGCGGGCGCGAGGCGCCGCGCTCCCGCCGTCGCTTCCGCGCGGCCGTTCCGGACTCCACATGCCAGAAGTCGCGGGGAATCCGCGTCGCATCCTTCTGTGAGCCGCTCCTCGGGTTGACAGCGTTTCCGCTCCTGCTCTATTCTTCAACTTCACCGGGAAAGGGAGGCACGATGTCCGAGGATGCGCCGGATGCCGGGGGAAGACCGGATTCATTCAAAACCGCCGTTTCCGTGCTCATCGCCCTGACGGCCCTGACGGGCGCTCTGTTGAGCTGGAAGGCGGCCCGAATCAACAGCACCGCCGGGACCGGCGACGCGGACGCCATCCAGGCCGCGCTGCACCGGGCCTACACCGAGATGACCGTCTCCGCCGAGGCCGTCCACCAGCGGAGCGCATTCCAGAAATACCGGCTTCACCTTCTCCTCAGCCGCCTGGCCAAAAACCAGGCGCAGTCCGATCCCGGGGCGCCGGGATCGCTGTTCGACGACTGGCAGCGCGAGGTCATGAAGGCCGTGGTGCGGAGGGACGCACTGGACCAGGATTACCTCGAACGCGAAGGAGAGGAGGAACGTTTCGTCGAGGACCGCTACCGGGAGGCTTTCCGGGCGGAGGCCGTCGGCCGGAAGGCGACCGACCCCGGACCCTTCATCCGGAGGGCCGAGGCCGCGCGTTCCCGCGTCCGGGCGGTCGTTTCGCTGAACATGCTGCTCGCCGCCGCCCTCTTTTTCTTCACCCTGTCGTTGAAGACGGCGAAACCGGGCCGGAGAGTTTGGGCCGCCGCCGGCCTGGCGATTTTCTCCGCGGCCCTGGGCCTGGGGTTGTGGCGGCTGTTGGGATGAGCCCATGCCGGAAGAGCGTTTGAAAAAAACCCTGACCCTGCTCATCGCCGCCGCGACGTTCATGGGAAGCGTCATCGTCTTTCTGGCGGTCGAAGCCGGAGGCCGGGCGGCCGACGCGGCGAGGGACAGCCGCCTCCGGGGCATCGACTACCTGACCTTCACCGGCCAGGAACTCTGGAACCTGGAGGCCGATAAGAACCGGCTGGCTTCGTTCCGGGAGCTCGAAGCGATGCGCCAGGTCGAGGAGGCCTACCGGCTCTACCGCCCGGCCGCGGAATCGGCGGCCAACAGGCTTGCCGAGGAGCGTTTCGCCGGGGCGCTCGAATCCCTGGCGGCCTCGGGCGGCGTTTTTTCCTCGCGCTATTTCGACCGGGCGACGGGGCGATTCGACTTCCTGCGCCATTTCGCCGACCGCATCATCGAGCCCTCGGCCAGGATCCTCGAGGATGAGGACCGCGACAGGAGCCGGGCGGCGTTCTGGGGCCGCAAAGCCAACGTGTACACGACGTCCCTGACCGTCCTGGCCGTGGCCGTATTCCTGATGAGCCTGGCTCTCGCCATCCCGGCCGCAATACGGCTTCTCTTCGCCGCCACGGGGCTGGTCCTGCTCGCGGGCTTGTCCGGATTCTGCCTCGTGACCCGCGCGGAACCCCTGAAGATCCATTCCCCGGAGGACATCGAAAGATTCTCCCGGATCTCGGCCCGGGCTTTCGTCCTCCAGGGCTATGGCATCGCGGGGAACCTGGACCGCGCCCTGGAGGAAGCGGGAGCGCTCCAGGCCGAGGCGGACGCGCTGGTTCAAGCCTCTCCGCTTTACACGGCCGCCCGAGCGCTCAGGGCGTCGATCCGTCAGGCCGGGGGAGAGGCGATCTTCTACCGCGACGGACCCGGAAAGGCCTCCGAGGCCGAGATCGCGGAGGCCCGAGCCGAATACGAGCGCGTCCTCGAAGCGCGGCCCGAGGACGGCCAGACGTGGTGGAGCGTCGCCTACGGCAAGTTCCTCTCCGGCCGTCACGCGGAAGCTCTGGACGCGCTGAGGCGGGCCGCCCGGCATCTGCCGGAGCAGGAGCTCGGATTGAGACTCAATGAAGCGGTTTATCTGCTCTATCTGGGACGGAAAGAGGAGTCCGCCGCCGCGCTCCGGAGCGCCTCCCGAAGGGCCGTCGAACGGCGGCGCGGGTCCGACCCGGTCTATTTCCGGACGGTGATCCGCAACCTCGGGCGCCTGAGGGAAATCCGCCCCGCGGAGGGCCTGGACGAGCTCGAGGAGTCGGCCAAGGAGGCTTTCCTCGCTGTTTCGGAATTCGGCAGAGCCGAGCCCGAAACCGTCGCGACTTCGGTCGGCCCCCTGACTTTCGTCGAGCCGGTGTATGACCGGGAGGGCAAAATCGTCGAACTCAACGAGCGGGACGTCTATCCGCCGATGACTCCGAACGTGAGCTACATGTTCGAGCACCGAAGCCTGACGCCCGGCTTCAAGACTCATCAGAAAGTCTACTGGAGGCCTCCCCGCCAGGTCTTCTGGCGGGAACAGGTCCATCTCGCCAAGGAGGAGACGTGGTCCGGCAAAGTCGACGGGAGGACCGCCTGGACAGTGGATTTTCCTTTGCCCGGCGCCGGCCGGGGACTGCCCGCCGGGCTTTACCGAGTCGAGCTCTACGTCCAGGGCAACCTCATCAGCCGCGGCGAGTTCCTCGTCCGGCAATAGTCGGCTGAGGAATTCCCTGTCCGACCTGATCATCAGTGCATTATCAGAGCCCGGGGGGAGGGCTTCGACGCCTGGCGCGGTTCCAATCGCCGCGGAAGCTCCGGGTTTCTCAGTCGGCTTCGCGATACGCCCCCCTGCGGGGGGCTGTGCTCAGCCGGCCGGCTG
>VGJG01000116.1 GCA_016867615.1 Candidatus Aminicenantota bacterium
CTCCGGCGGGCGGACCTGGAGCGGATCACGGCCGCCGTGTCCGAGGCGGAAGCCCGGACGTCGGCCGAGATCGTCACCGTCGTCGCCAGCCAGTCGGGGTCCTACACCGGCCAGGTGCTGCTCGTCTGCCTGGCGGCCATGGCGGCCTACTCCGTGCTCTACTTCGTCTTTATGGGCTTCGTCCAGAAATTCCTCGCCCTCTTCCTGTGGCACGTCCATCCCGTGAACCTGCTGTTCGTCTTTGTGAGCGGGCAGGTTTTGTTCTTCGGGCTGGCCTTCGGCCTGCTGAGCTTCTTTCCCCGGCTTCGACGGGGCGTCGTGTCGGGGAAGGACAGGAACGCCCGGGTCCGGCTGCGCGCCGAATCGGCCTTCTACCGTTACAACGTCACGGCCACGGGCGCGGGCAACGGATTGCTGCTCTACATCTCCCTTTTTGAGCGAAGGGTCGAGCTCCTCGTGGACTCGGGCATCGCCGCCAGGGTGAAGAATGAGACCTGGCAGGACGTTGTGGACGGGATCGTCTCCGGCATCCGTGAGGGCCGGTTCGTACCCGCCGTGGAGAGCGCGGTCGCCCGCTGCGGCGCCGTCTTGGCCGGACCCTTCCCGCGGCGGCAGGGCGACGTCAACGAGCTGCCCGACAAACCGGTGGTGGAGTGACCATGCGCAAAGCCCTGTTGAGCCTGCTCGTCGTCCTGGCCGCGGCCGGGCCGGTGCTGGGGTTGAGAGTGCCCGCCCTCAAGGGGCGGGTCAACGACTATGCCGGCGTCCTGAAGCCCGAGGAGGAGAGGGCGCTGGAGAACTACCTGGCCTCGGTCGAGGCCAGCACTTCGGCCCAGATGGTGCTGTTGACCGTTCCCTCGCTCGAGGGCGACCCCCTGGAGGATTTTTCCATGAGGGTGGTCGAAGCTTGGAAGATCGGCCGCAAGGGACAAGACAACGGCCTCCTCCTTCTGGTGGCCGTCGAGGACCGGGAAGTCAGGATCGAGGTCGGCTACGGGCTGGAGGGCATTCTGCCCGACGGCAAGTGCGGGACGATCATCCGGCAGGTGATCGTGCCGCGTTTCCGCGAGGGCAACTACTATGAGGGCATCAACAAGGCCTTCGAGGTCATGGGCCAGGCCGTCGCCGGCGACCCCAGCCAGCTCAAGGTTCTGGAATCCAATGAATCCAAGAGCCCGGGGGGGCCGGGAGCCTTGTTCATCGTCCTGATCCTGCTGTTCATCGTCCTGAAGATCGTCTCCCCCTGCCGCAAAGGACGCTGGTACTCGAGCCGCTCCGGGGACGGATGGCGCCCGTCCGGCGGCGGGTTCTCGGGAGGACGATCGTCCGGTTCGAGCGGCTTCGGCGGCGGGGGAGGCGGGTTCAGCGGCGGGGGAGGGAGCTTCGGCGGCGGCGGCGCATCGGGCCGCTGGTGAAAGCCCCGCTCCTCTGAATTGTTCCCTGGAAATTTGGCTGAAGCGCCCGGGGGGTCGCCTTATTTCTTGACCGCCTTCCAATCCATGGAGCCGAAGTCGCCCATCTGGGCCTGGCCGCTCATGGTGTTGCCCTCGACCGTGCCCTTGTAAACCACGGTGAATTCGCCGCGGGGGGTCGTGCGGATGACCGACCACTCGATGGCGTTGCCCTTGACGGTGCCCTGACCGGTGGACTCTCCGCGCTGGGTGGTCATGGTGACGGTGATCTTTTCCCCGTCCTGGGCGATGGTCATGGGGTTGGTCATCTCGCCCCGGGGCGAATTGACCGTGATCTCCCAGGAGCCGGCCACAGAGGCCGTCTGGGCCGCGTAGGCGAGGCAGGCGAGGGCCAGGAAGCTCAGAATGGCTATGGTTTTTTTCATGGTCTTCTCCTTCACGCTTTTAGACGCCCCCACCTCTTTTTTTCTTCCAATGGGGGACACAATACCTATTTCCCTATTTTGTTTATGGCCCGGCGCTTCGGCCATAGACGCACTTCCCGGCTTCATCGGCGTACGCTTCGAGAAGTTCCGGATCGGCGTCGAAGAAATGGTCGGAAGGGGCGAGGATATACCCGCCGCCCGGACCCGCGGCTTCGAAGCAGCGGCGCACCGCCCGCCGTGTGTCCTCGGGCGCGCAGCCCAGGAAGTGGTGAAATTGGTCGAACCCGCCGATGAGGCACACCCGGTCTCCGACGCGTCGCTTGGCTTCCCCGAGGTCGGCGTCCCCCCCCATCGAGGCGGGAGTGAAGGTTTCCATGGCGTCGACGCCCAGGGCGGCTATGATTTCGAGGAGGGGCATCATGCCGCCGCAGGTGTGGTAGACGATCCTCTGTCCGGCTTCATGGGCCAGCCGGATGAGCTCCGCGTCGAAGGGCGCCACGAATTCCTCGAAAATGCGGGGAGAGATGACGGTCGAGGACGCGTCGCCGCCGCCGAGCTCCACCAGGTCGAATTTCGCCCCGTGAAGGGACCGGACATAGGGCTTTTTTCTCTCGAGAAGGATGCCGAGGAACGCCCGCAGCCAATCCGGGTCGTCATAGGCGGCCAAGATCAGGTTTTCGATGCCGTATAAGACCGCGGCGTCCTGCCAGCAACCCGGCTGGCCGGCCACGTCGAAGCCGGGGACCGTCCCCCTGACCAGGCCGCGCCCGGCGAACAATTCCGCCTCACGATTGACCGCCTCCGCATCGCACAGCGGCGCCGGAGCATAAGCGGCGATCAGGTCGATGTCGCTTTTTTCCTTTATCAGGCGCTCCGAAACCCAGGCCGTGTTCTCGTCTGTTCGCATCACCAGGGAAAGAGAACGGCGCGGGGTCAGAAACTCGTAGCGCACGGACCGGTGATCGGGCAGGTGTGTTTTCCTGAGTTGCCAGGAGTCCGAGAGAAGGATCCGCGGCTCGTCCAATCCGGGGCCTGCGCCGGGGCCGGAGGCGCTCCGGCCGGGATAAAAATAGGCGCCGTTCCGGATGTCCGGTTTATGGGCGTCAAGCCAGAGGATGGGATCCAGGCCGAACCGGTCGAAAAACGCCTGAACGGACAGGCCTTCCAGGCGCCTTCTGAGAAAGGACTCCTGCACGTGGTGGGTTGTGACGGGCAGCCGGTCGGGGACCTTCCGCTCCAGCGCGGCCAGCAGCCGTTCTCTCGAGGTCATCATAAAGGGGGACACAATACCTATTAACCCGATTTCGCAGGGCGGTCAACTCATACCGAATGGGTATTGTGTCCCCCATTTCAGATGGCTATAATAGGGGCTCAGTTCAGGACGAGGAGGACATCATGGCTTTTATTATCACCGAGGAATGCATCAACTGCGGCGCCTGCGAGCCCGAGTGCCCCAACCAGGCCATCTCCGCCGGAGACGAGCGCTACATCATCGACCCCGAGAGATGCACCGAATGCGTAGGCCATCATGAGGCCTCCAAGTGCGCCGAGGTCTGCCCCGTGGACTGCTGCGTCAAAGACCCCAATCATGAGGAGTCGCGCGACCAGCTCATGGCCAAGTTCAAGAAGCTGACGGCCTGAGCCCCGTTTCTGCGATCCGTCCCGACCGCGAAGAATAGGAGAGAGATTTCTCTCCTATTTTTTTTGCTTTCCATGACCGACCAACGAAAGGAAACCCCCGCCGGCGGACCCTCCGGCCAAACCGGACCCATTCCTCCGGCCGAGGGCGCCCTTTCCCCGCCGCCGGCGCCGCTCGACCCGCCCCCCGGGACGCAGGACACGCCTCCGCCGCCCGCGTTCCCGGCCGCCCCCCAGCATCCGCCCCTCCGCAGGGAGTCGTTTTTCTCGAAAAAAAGGCCCTGGCTCAACGCCCTCCTCTTCGCCCTGACGGCGGCCTCGACGTATTTCGTCGGACTGGCCCAGAGCGCCGCCTACATCCAGGTCGAGAGGAGCGGCCCGGCGGCCGAGCTCGCCCTGGACCCCTCGCTCCTGTCCGACCCGGCCGTGGTCAGGATGAGCCTGTTCTATGTCTTCGTTTTAATCGGCATTCTGCTCGGCCACGAGCTCGGCCATTACCTGGCCTGCCGCCGCTACGGCATCGATTCCACGCTTCCCTATTTCATGCCCTTTCCGAACTTGATCGGCACCCTCGGGGCGTTCATCAAGATCCGCTCTCCCATCCGCCGCAAGCATGAGCTCTTCGACATCGGGGCCGCCGGCCCCCTGACCGGCTTTCTCCTGGCCCTGCCGGCCATGGCCTACGGCCTGTCGCAGAGCCGGGTGGCGGTCGAAGCCTCCGGGGACGGCTGGCTGAGCCTCGGCGACCCCCTGCTTCTCAAGCTCCTGTCGGGCGTTTTCTCTCCCCATCCGCAGGCGGCCGCCCTCCTCCTCCATCCCGTGGCCTTCGCCGGCTGGGTGGGCATGCTGGTCACCGCCTTCAACCTCTTTCCCATCGGCCAGCTGGACGGCGGCCATGTCGTCTACGCGCTCTTCGGCCGGCGGGCGCGCCTCATCGCCGTGCTTGCTCTCTTCGCCTTCGTCGTCCTGGGCGTTTTTTTCTGGGTGGGCTGGTTCGTCTGGGCGGTCTTGATCCTCGTCGTGGGACTGAAGCATCCGCCCATCCTCGACGAGAACGCCCCCTTATCGGCCGGCCGGAAGCTTCTGGCCGCCGCGCTCGTGCTGATTTTCGTCCTGTCCTTCATTCCCGACCCGATCAAAGGGTTCAGCCTGCTCTCTCTCGTCCTCTGATTTTTTCTTTTATTCACAATTCCTGTGGATATCCTGTGGAAATCACCAAGCAATAATTCTGAATCTCATAAAATCTGAATAAGATATGGCTCTTTGCACTGAAAGTCGTCAGCGCAGTTTTGCCCTGCGGCGAAAATCAATTTGCGATGATTCCTCAACTTCCGGATTTGAGAACGCTTCCGCGCGCCTCGGCGAATTTGAAAATTATCGGTCGTTGGCCTATGATGGATGTCTTAGAAAAGAGAAGAAGATGGAAAACGCATTCAAAAGTGCAGAGGAAACCTACGCCGGCCTGAAAGAGCGCTTTCGCCGCCAGGAGATCGCCCGCCAGGAATTCCTGGACGCGATGAAGAACCTCCAGGTCCGGGACGACCAGGGGCGCCTATGGATGATCGGCAACCAGAGCGGCCAATGGTATTATCTCAAGGGAAAAGAGTGGGTCCAGGACTCCCCCCCGGTCCAGAAGAAAGAATCCCGCCAGGTCTGCCCCTATTGCGGACTGGAAAACAAGCCCGAAGCCCTGGCCTGCGCCCGGTGCGGGGGCAACGTGCGCGTCGCCGCCGATGTCTGTCCCCAGTGCGGCTCCGGCTTGGAGGCCCCCCTCTACCGCTGTCCGGTGTGCGATGTTCCCGAGTCGCAGTCGGAGGAAGGCCGCCCGGCCAAGTCTTCGAAACAAGGAAAAACAGCGAAAACGCCCGCCGCTCCGGCGGCCGTTCAGCCGCCCGGGTCCGGGTCCTCCGGGACCGCCGGATCCGTGGCTCCGGCCCCGGGTGCGTCCAAGGAATTTCTCGCCCAATCGCTCGGCGCGCCCTCGTTTTTCTTCTTCGGCGGGGCGATGGGCATCGTCGTCGGCATCGTCCTGGGCGCCTTCGCCGGCTCCACGCGCTTTTTATCGGCGCTCGTGTCCCTCCTGCCCGCCTTCCTGTCCGACATGCAGGGCACGCTGCTCGGCGCCGTGGTCTATGCCGCCGCAGGCGGATTGGCCGGTTTCCTGGCGCTCGGCCTGGTCTTTTTTCTTCTAGCCGCCTTCATCAACCTCATCCTCTCTTTTGTGGGGGGGGTGAAGATCCGACTGGAGACGCCCCGCGCGGGCCGCTGAGCGTCGGCCGTCAACGCTTCGACATCAGCCGGTTCAGGGCGTAAGCGACCTGCCCCAGGGAGAGGGACTCGTCGTTCGGGGAATAGTTCTCCGGTCGGAGGACGCGGAACCCGCCTCTTTTCAGCCGCCGGAGACACGCCTCAAGAAGCCTTTTGTTCAGGAACACGCCTCCCACGAGGACCACGGTGTCGATTCCTTCCCGCCGCCGCGCCGTTTGCGCGGCCTTAAGCACGGCGCGGGCCAGGGTTTCGTGGAAACGGGCGGAGACGACGGGCGCCGGCGTCCCGGCCGCGACGTCCTCCGCCACGGCCGCGACCGTCGGCAGGAACGAGACCTCGAGGGGCGG
>VGJG01000117.1 GCA_016867615.1 Candidatus Aminicenantota bacterium
CGTGTCCATCTCGCCTCCCGCCGGCCCGACAACGTCCGTACGGATTCATCAGATCCCCTGACCCGCGAGTGCGCCCGCCAGCTTCTTGAGTATTTCGATGGAAAAAGGCGGCATTTCGACATCCCCCTGGAATTGAAGGGCACGGATTTCGAGGTCGCGGTTTGGAAGCGGTTGCTGCGCGTTCCGTTCGGACAAACCGCGTCTTATAAAGAAATCGCCGCGGCGATTAAGAGACCCGCGGCCTTCCGGGCCGTGGGAGCCGCCAACGGCAGGAATCCCATCGCCGTCATCGTTCCCTGTCACAGGATCATCGGACATGACGGCCGCCTGGTCGGTTACGGCGGGGGGCTGTGGAGAAAACGATGGCTCTTGGAACATGAGAGTCGGAACCTCCAACTCGCATAGTGAAGTCCGATGATTCTTTGAGAAACTGATTGTTCTCCCGCGATCACTGAATGATGCCTGTGTCCTTAAAATTGGACATAAGGTGTTTGAATAGACACTTCCGGCATAATTAAATTGGCTGACTTTGACCGTAATGCTTATATATATAATATAATCAATAGCTTATATTTATAAATATAAAATGCTTTTTTGGCATAACCCTTGCAGAATGTATTCTGCAGGAGGAAGAGGCCATGAAAAATCGCATTTTGTTCTTTATCGCGGCTGCGGGATTGTTAATCGGGGCGGCGGCTTGTGCGCCCGTTTCCGGACAGTTTTATTACACGAAAACTCCGTATTTCGAGCCGACCAACCCCGACAATGTAGAGCTTCTCCGCTATAAACCCCGGAGACCGCACATCCGGCTGGGTGAAGTTTGGATCAGGCCGGAGCCGGGCATGACGGCCCGATATGTCGAAGGCAGGCTGAGAGCAAGGGCCGCGGCCCTGGGGGCCGATGCCGTGGTGATCGTCAGGGACCGGGTTCACAATCATCGGGTCGTCGATTACTACTGGTACGGACACAGCCGTTTCCGCGAACGGGAGATCGTGGGCATCGCCATCCGCTACAGGTGACCCTTCGCTGCCCTCCATGTCCATCGGTATTCGAAGTCCGGGGAGGGGAGCGCGATGTCGGGCTGCGAGAGGACCCAGCATCCCTTCCTTCCCGCTTCCCTGCAGGCCAGGTCAAAATGGCACATGGCGATCCCGATGTCGACTTCGTGCTGACCCCGGACGGCATAGGCGCGCCTGACACGTTTCATGAAGAAATGGAAGGCCGTTGAGTCCGATTCCCTTACCACGCGCCACGGCTGCGTGTTTCCGGACGACGGCGCCAGTCGGACCATCTCCAGGGCAGGGGAGAAGTCTCCCGCTTCCTGGGGCTGAAGGGGCCGGCTGAAGGAGCCGGCGAAAAACAACTCCTTCCACGGCTTCCGGGCCGCCGCCCGGACCGCGGAACGGATCACGCGGTCCCTGAACCTCGGCCTTTCGGCGGCTTTTCCCACGACCGCGACCGCCGGCCTCCGCTCTCCGTCCTCGAGCCTGAAGTCCTTGAAAAATTCCTGATGAAAATAGCCGACCCAGCAGCTTTCCAGTCCCAAGTCGGCCGCCTTGAGCACGAGATGCTCGAGCAGGAAGGCGTAGCTCTCCCGGCAACGCTCGGAAGCCGAAACGGCTCCCAGCAGAAAAAAGCGCGCTCCCGCTATGAGGCCGTAGTCCGCGAAACGCACACCGGACATCTCCGGCTCTTCGACAAGAGAGAACCGGACCCTCTCCTCAAGCAAGCCCCGCGTCGGCAGGGAGGCGATTCTTCCAAGCTCCGCCATCGCGTCCGCGTCCGGGTCCGATCGAGAAAACGTGCGGCAGGAATAGCGCCGTTTCACAAGAGAAGACGGCGGCTGGGAAAACCGTATATTCATTTCTTCATTATACACCGAGCCAAAAAAACTGTCGAAATAATTTGATTTCAACAAGATAATGGATATGTCGGCCGGCCGACACCAGCCCTTGGGTGCGCAATGACCCTTGCTTTTTATTTTTGCTTGAGATATTTTATCTTCCGTGATCATCACCATAGCCAACCAGAAGGGCGGGGTAGGGAAGACCACCACCGCAGTGAACATCTCGGCGGCCCTGGCTTTCATGGGGAAAAGGACGCTTCTCGTCGACACCGACCCCCAGGCTCACAGCACAATCTCGTGCTTGGCCGAGCCAGACCGTTACGAAAAATCCCTGTATGATGTCATGATGAATTCCCGCGATAAATTGGAGAGTGTTATCCACCCCTCGACCGTTCCCGGGCTCGACATCGCCATCGCCAAGGTGTCCATGGCCAAGCTCGAAGCTTCGCTCACCGGCGAAATCGACGCCCATTACCGTCTCAAGGACGTCATCGAGCCCGTCAAAAAAAAATACGAGGTCATTCTCATCGACACGCCGCCGACACTGGGCCTGATCACGGTCAACGCCCTGGTGGCGGCCACGCATCTTCTGGTGCCTATCCAGTCTTCCTACCTCAGCCTCGAGGGGACGGACGACCTGCTGGAGACCGTGGAAAAAATAAGGAAGGTCGCCAACCCCCATCTTCAGATCATCGGCGTTCTGATCACTCTGCATGACCAGCGGACGAACATCTCCAAGGACGTCGTCGACCGGATCAGCCGCGTGTTCGGCAACCGGGTGTTCAAGACGGTGATCTCCAAGAGCGTCAAGCTCGAGGAGAGCCCCGCCTATAAGGAATCGATCTTCACCTATGCCGGCGGCTCGATCGGGGCCGTCCAATACAGGAAAGTCACAGAGGAGATCCTGAGACGTGCCAAAAACTAAGCGTACGGGCCTTCCGGAGAGCGCGGTCATGAAGCACGACACGCATTTCGTCGAGTTGATCTCGTCCCGGACCAGGGGGCCCTTGATCCGGATGGTGTCGATCGAGAGGATCGATCCCAACCCGAACCAGCCCCGCAGCGAGATGGGCAACCTCCAGGAGCTCATGAACTCCATAAGGGAAAAAGGAATTCTCGAGCCCATCCTGGTGAGGTCCAAGGGAGACCGGTACGAGATCATCGCCGGAGAGCGCAGGTACCAGGCCGCGCGGAAACTGAAGATGACGGAGATGCCCTGCATCGAAAAAGACGTCGACGACCGGGAAGCCATGGAGATCTCGCTCATAGAGAACCTCCAGAGAAAGGACCTGGACGCTTTCGAGGAGGCCGACGGGCTCAAAGCCCTGATGGACATCTACAGCTACACGCATGAAAAGATCTCGGAAAAGATAGGCAAGGCCAGGTCGACGATCACAGAGTCGGTCGGTCTGTGCCGCATACCGGCCGAAGCGAGACGGCTGTGCCATGAGGCGGGCATCGCCAACCGGAGCCAGCTCCTGGAGATATCGAAGCTCAAGACGGTCGAGGATATGAAGGCGGTCATCGAAGAGATCGGATTCCGGGGGTTGAAGAGAGCCGATACGCGCGACCTGACCAAGGAATTCAAGAAAGACAAGGCCGCCAAGAACAAGAAAAAGAAACGATTCGTTTTCCAGTACAAATCGACCGAAGGAGAACCCTTCAAAATGAAGATCGAGTTCAAGAAGAGCTCTGCGACAAATGAAGAGATCATCTCCATTTTACAGAATATTATCGAAGGCCTGAGAAAAAGATCCTGAGCGCGTGTTGATTTACCGCCCCCCTATGTAATTAGTTGACATAATATATCTTATGCGACGTAACATATAGAATTTACCTATCTTGTTTAATATCAATTGTTTGTGCCTCTTTCTCGTTGTTTCCTTTCATTTTCAAGTTCCTGGACGATGAGACCTTCATGGAGATGGAATCGGTCGGCAACCCGTCCATTTCCCCCGACGGAAAACACATCATCTTCAGTCGCACCCGCGCGGACAAGATGAACGACAGGTCGGTCAGCAACCTGTGGATCACGGATTTCGAGGGGAAAAGGATCCGGGAGCTCACCCCGGGCAACTGGCGGGATTCCTCTCCCGTCTGGTCTCCCGACGGCTCGAAAATCGCCTTCCTCTCCGACCGGGACGGCACGAGCCAGGTCCACGTCCTCTGGCTCGATACGCGGGAGGTCGCCCAGCTCACCCATGTCCAGAACACTGCCTCGGAACTGGCCTGGTCTCCGGACGGCGGACGTCTGGCCTTCACGGCCTTTATTGATGTCCTTGGCCTCACCGACCGCAAGGGGCCCGACCGCGGCGCCGGGCTGTTGTGCCGGAGGGGTCGGCCGTGATAATACTCCTCTCCTGGAGGAATTCATGGGCGGCTTTTTCGGCGTTGTCTCTTGGAAAGACTGTCAACCCGACCTCTTCTACGGCACGGACTATCATTCCCATCTGGGGACCAAGCGCGCCGGCATGGCCGTCGTCCTGCCCGGCGGCTTCAAGCGGGTCGTGCGCGACATCGAGAACGCCCAATTCCGCAGCCTTTTCGAGCGCGATTTCGAATCCCTGCGCTCCTGGGCCGGCGTGGGCGTCATCAGCGACACCGACAGCCAACCGCTCCACGTCAGCTCACACCTGGGAGAATACGTTCTCGTCACCGTGGGCGCCGTCAGGAACCGCGAGGAGCTCATCCGCGGCGTCTTCGCCTCGCGACGCCTCCATTTCTCCGAGCTGAGCGACGGCGAGGTCACGCCCACGGAGGTCGTGGCTTCCCTGATCAACCAGGAGGAAAGCCTCGAAGCCGGCGTGGCTCATGTTCAGGAGGCCGTCGAGGGCTCGTGCTCTCTCCTCATCCTGACCAAGACGGGAATCCTGGCCGCCCGGGACAAATGGGGCCGGACCCCGGTGATCATCGGCCGAAAGCAGGGCAGTTACGCCGTGACCATGGAGACCTGCGCCTTTCCCAACCTGGAATACGAATTCGACAAGGAGCTCGGGCCGGGCGAGATCGTCTTTCTCACCCCCGAGGGACACGAGCGGCGCCGGGCTCCCGGGCCGAGGCTCCAGATTTGCGCCTTTCTGTGGGTCTATTACGGCTACCCGGCCTCGAATTACGAGGGGATCAATGTTGAATCGGTCCGGTACCGGTGCGGCGCCTTTTTGGCCGGGAGAAACCCCCTGGATGTTGATTTCGTGGCCGGAATCCCCGACTCGGGAGTCGGTCACGGCCTGGGCTACGCCGCCCAGGCCGGAGTCCCCTACCGGCGTCCGTTCGTCAAGTACACGCCGACCTGGGCGCGGAGCTTCATGCCCCAGAACAAGGACGCCCGCGACCTGGTGGCCCGCATGAAACTCATTCCCATCCGGGACCTCATCGAGGGCAAAAAAATTCTCTTTTGCGAAGACTCGATCGTCCGCGGGACGCAGCTGCGGGACACGGTCAAAAGGCTGTTCGACGTGGGGGCGGTCGAGGTTCACATGAGACCCGCCTGCCCTCCCCTGGCCTACAACTGCAAGTTCCTGAACTTCTCGGTTTCCAAGTCGGAGTGGGAGCTTGCGGCCCGCTCCGCAATCCGCGACCTCGAGGGGCAAACTCCGGACGACATCATGGCCTACACCCGTTGGGGAACGCCGGAATACATGGCCGTCGAAGACAACATCCGGCGGAAGCTCATGCTGACCACGCTCAAGTACCAGCGCATGGAAGATATGGTGGCCGCCATCGGGCTGCCCAAGGACCGGCTGTGCACCTATTGCTGGGACGGCCGGGAGTCCTCCGTCTAAGGTTGAGCCTATCCCCTCCCCTCCTATCGTGATGGCCTGATCAAATGCATCACTCCTTGGTCGGTGCGCGGTGTCCATGCCCCTTTCTGTGGGCTGACACGCCTGGGGGGGGAGGCCGGCTTGAACTCTTCAAGCATAAAACCGGGCGGTGAGGCGTCGGATTCGCCCCGAAGCCCCCATTGCGGAGGAGGGGGCCGTCGGCTTGCCGACGGGGGGAACCGACGGGACGGTCGGCCCAGGGTCGAGCGTCGGGGGTTCCAAGGGGTAATGCCCCCTGGGTCGAAGGGGGGGGGTCTGTTTCCCGCACAAGAAGGAGAGGCAGAGAGCGAAACGACCGTGTTGACCGCATCCCGGACGGGGACTTATACTCTCCGCCTTGGAGGCAAAATGAACCATCAACCCGGATTCCG